>CAVKMX010000044.1:0-17372 GCA_963657295.1 Clostridium sp. CAG:302 | reverse complement strand
ATATAAGAGATCAGCTCGTCACGATCAATGTCTCCGTCTCTTACCTCCCATAACAACCCAACAACAAAATCATCATATGCATCAACGACGCTTTCCAGCTTTTCCTTCAACTCATCTATAGCAGGCCCTCGTTTTCTGATTTTGTAACTGAACAATCTGATTAGTCTCCGTGATACCAAGCTCTTCAGCGAACAGCCGGTCAAGATCAGCCGTATCATAATCCATTGCCGTTTCGAGATATTGCAGAAACCTCTTCACTTTTCCGCCTGGCACTGACTCCCGTCCTTCAAATTCTCTTATATTGTACCATTTTCGCCCGTTTTGGAAAATGCCTCACCTTCTGTATTGCCCGTATTTCGAAATCGCCTCCACCCGTAAAACGGGTGGAGGCGATTTCGTGCATTTCAAATGTAATTCAGTTGTCTCGATCGGTTCTAATTAGCAGACAAGCGTCCCCGAACGAGAAAAAGCGATAGTGCTCCTTCACTGCTTCCTGATAGGCATGCAGCATATGTTCTCTTCCCGCAAATGCAGAAACGAGCATCAGCAGTGTCGACTCCGGCAGATGGAAATTGGTGATGAGTCCATCCATTACCTTGAATTGATATCCCGGGTAAATGAAAATGGACGTATTGTCTGCACCGGCCTGCACCACGCCCCTTTCATTCGCTGCGGATTCTATGGTGCGGCAGCTGGTGGTACCGACGCAGATGACACGTTTCCCGGCCTCCTTTGTGCGGTTGATCAGGTCTGCCGCCTCTTCGGATACGTTGTACCACTCCGTGTGCATGTGATGGTTCGTCACATCGTCCACCTTCACCGGCCGGAAGGTTCCAAGGCCCACATGAAGCGTCACGTACGCCAGGTTCACTCCTTTGTCCTGAATCCTCTGCAGAAGATCCTTCGTGAAATGAAGGCCTGCCGTGGGAGCTGCGGCGCTCCCGTCGAATCTGGCATACACGGTCTGGTACATTTCCGGATTTTCCAGCTTGTGCGTGATATACGGAGGAAGCGGCATCTCGCCCAGACGGTCCAGCACCTCCTCGAAAATACCGTCATAATGAAATTTCACCAGACGGTTTCCCTCCTCCACGATGTCAAGAATCTCTGCCGTGAGAAGCCCGTCTCCGAAGATCACCCTGGCTCCAGGACGAAGCTTCTTCCCGGGACGCACCAACGTCTCCCACACATCGTCCCCGCGCCGCTTCAGCAGCAGAATCTCTGCATTGGCACCGGTTCCCTCCTTTGTCCCCAGGAGCCTTGCCGGTATCACCCGGGTGTTGTTGAGGACCAGGGTCTCACCCGGCTTCAGGTAATCGATGATGTCATGGAACACCCGATGTTCCAATGCGCCGGTCTCCCGATCAATGACCAGCAGTCTGCAGGCATCCCGCACTTCATTGGGATCCTGTGCAATCAATTCCTTCGGCAGGTCAAAATAATAATCGGATGTCCGATGCCCCGCCGGAACCTCGGTTCGCTGTGTCTCCATTTCGTTTCTGTCTTCCATAATATCTATCCGGGCCATAAGGCCCTGTCCCTGCTGTCCGCGGCACCTTTCCTACGCATTCTGAAAATCCGCGTGCTGAAGGAAGGTCCTGTAACCCCGGAAGGTCTCGTACAAATCCGCCTTCGAAATGGTCTCTGCCGGAGAATGCATGGACAGAACCGCCACGCCGCTGTCAATCACGTTCATACCGTACAGGGCCAGGATATAGGCAATGGTTCCGCCGCCGCCCACATCAACCTTGCCAAGCTCCGCAGTCTGTGTCACGATGCCCTCCCGATCGAAGATATCGCGAAGGTGTGCGATGTATTCCGCATTGGCATCGTTGGAACCGCTTTTTCCGCCGGTACCTGTATACTTATTGAAGACCATTCCACGGCCGAGGAAGCTGGCGTTCTTCTCGTCGAAGCAGTCTGCCCACGACGGATCAAAGGCAGCAGACACATCGCTCGAGAGCATGCAGGAATTCGCCAGGCACCGACGCATGGCCAGATCGCTGTATTCTCTCGCCAGATTCATCACCTCGGCCAGTGCATTTTCAAAAAATCTGGCCCGCATCCCGGTGGCGCCTACCGATCCGATCTCCTCCTTGTCGACCAGAAGGCAGACTGCCGTCCGTTCCGGTGCATTCTCCGCGCCGCCGAAATCCGTATCAAGCATTGCGCGGAAGGAAGGATAGGCGCAGACCCTGTCGTCGTGACCGTAGCCCAGAATCATGCTGCGGTCAAAGCCGGCATCTCTGGCCGGACCGGCGGGCACAATCTCAAGCTCTGCAGATTCAAAATCCTCCTCACGGATGCCGTAGGACTCCTCCAGAATTTTCAGAAGGGCCTCTTTTACGCCGTCCTTTGCCTCCTTTTCGGCATCCGGCTGCGCCTTCCCGGTGCCGGCCTCTGTCTTCGCATCAATGATGATCGGCTTGCTCCCGACGATCAGATCCAGCGCTTCCCCCGAGACCACCTCTGCGGCATTCGCCTGCATCTGCTTTTTCGCCAGATGAATCAGCAGATCGGAGCAGAAGAAGACCGGATCCTCCGGATCCTCTCCCACATTCAGAACAACGGTCTCTCCGTTCTTTTTCACAACAACGCCGTGAATGGCCAGGGGCCTTGCCACGAATTGATATTTCTTGATTCCTCCGTAGTAATGGGTATCCAGATAAGCCATCTCCGCCTTTTCATACAGAGGATTCTGCTTCACATCCATCCGCGGACTGTCGATGTGCGCGCCGAGGATGTTGAGACCGTTTTCCAGCGGCTGCTTTCCCATGCGGAACATCACCATGGATTTGTTCATCCAGGTCATATATACTTTATCACCGGCCTTGATTTTCCCTCCGTCTGCAATGACCCGGGAGAGCTCCCGGTAACCGGCGGCCTCGGCCTCGTTTACAAAGGTATCCACACATTCCCGCTCTGTCTTGTTCTCCGAGAGGAAAATACGGTACTGCTCCGCAAATTCCATGCACTTTTTCTGCATTTCCAGATCATAGGTATTCCATACATTTTCACGTTTCATCTTCTTTCCTCCATACGCAGGCGGCAGAGGATGTCCCTCCCCGCTGCCGTCCTTTTCCTCATCCGCACACATCGTGCAGACGATGTCCTGCTTTTTCTCACTCCTGCTGCGTCACAGCCTGCACGCTCTTCTTGTGGTAATACCGGCAAAGGCGCTGGTTCACCCAATCCTCCGGATCCTCGCTGATGTCCTGGTAATACAGCAGCTCGGGCCTTGCCGTGTACCGCATCAGAACGGCATTCTCCTGTCCGGCATCTTTCAGTACCGACTCTCTTGCAGAATTTTCCTCTCCATAGGCTTCGGCAGAGCCGTTCCGCAGATCCTCCGCCGCGCTGCTGAAGGTGTAAAAATACGGATTGCCCTTGATCGTCAGGGCAGCAAAAACAAGCAGCATTCCTCCCAGTATGACCGCCGTTCTCTCCGCGCAGCTACTCCCTGTTTCGCTCTGCCTTCGCCCTGCCGCCCGATGGAGCGTGCCAACGAGGTACCACTCCAGAATGACCAGCACCAGAACGAAATGCAGCCAGAATGTGCTCTGAATTCTCCCTGCACTGATGTTCCCCTGCGCGTACAAGGCCGGCGTAACCGCTGCGCTGATCAGTCCGTAGGAAAACGCCGCTGCCGTCAGCGGATGATCAAAATGAACAGACATTTTCGCTGTCCGGAGGTTCTCCACGTTTTCTTCCGCATCCTGCGCTTCGAAGCTCAACCAGAACACGATTCCGGTCAGAGCAAGGATCAGCAGCACGGACCAGTTCATCCATTGGTTCAGCGGATAGGAAAGCGTGTAATAGAACGACAGCAGAATTGACTTCAGGGCACCGAAGCCCTGCGTGTCTGCGCCGCGCACACGATTCCCCGGAGCAAGACAATTCAGTGCAAACCCGCACAACATACAGACCGTCGGCAGTATCTCCGGCAGAAATTCTGTCTTCCCCGTGCAAACGGATTCCTTCCCGCTCTCCCCTCTCCGGACCCGTTTCTCCAGGATCAGCAGCCCGCATCCGCACACCGACAGAATTGCAGCGGACAATGCACTCAGATAATTTCCTCCCCCTGCAAAGAAGCCCAGCACTGCAGCTGCTGCAAGCCATCTGCAGCCCTTCCTGCCCTTGCAGAAAATACCCATGAGATAGGCCGCCAGGTAGAAAAGGACCAGAGCAAAGGTCAGTGTATAATTGCCCGCTCCGCTGTACCAGTAGAATGCCTCTGCGCGCAGCCCCCCCTCCGGCATCTGCTGCACCATCAGGAACAACACCAGTACGGTGATGCATCTCCGCACATACCGGCCGACACTCAGCACTCGTTCCAGCAGAACATACAAAAAGGTGATAACTCCGGCATGAAGGGCCGCCAGCGTGATCACCGGCGTCAGCGCATACCACTTCTCACCGAAGACGGCGGGGTTCACGGTTGTAAAAAGACACGAGGTAAAATAGCCGATCCATGTCCTGTAGTATCTCGCCGTCTCGCTCAGAATTTTCCGACCCACTGCACAGATTGATCCGGTACTTTCATAGGTCAGCCGTGTTCCCAATGCCATTGTATAGTCATCTGCAGAGGGATAATCATATCGTCCGATGATCACCAGCGGCACCAGCGTCAGTATGTATATGAGAATCATTGCATAGCTGATCTTTCTGCAGCTCTGCTCTCCTGCGGACAGCAGCGGACGTTCTGTTCTCTTCAATCTGCTCTTACCCTCTGTGAATTTTCCGGGCAGCCTCCTGCAAGGGAAAAGAAGACAGGGGCTTTTTCAAGCCTCTGCCCTCCCGTGCACTCTGCCCTTTTGGTTTTCCCGCCGATTTCGGCTGTAAAGCAGCTGCTTTCATGGTTCGCGGTGTCTGTACGAGCAGGCATGGTTGTTTCAGGAGCGCAGCTCAATGTTCCTCTCCTGCAGACCGTTCAGAATTTTCTTCATGGTCTTATCCACTTCCTCTGTCTCCAGCGTTCTGTCCTTATGACGGAACGTCAGATTGTAGGCCATGGATTTGCATCCCGCCTTTACCTGTGCACCCTCATAGAGGTCGAACAGATGGTAGGATTCCAGCAGCTTCCCGCCTCTTTGCTCGATCACCTTTTCAATATCTCCGGCAAGAACCTCCTTCGGCACCACCATGGAGATATCGCGGCTGATGGCAGGGAATCTTGCAATTCCCTCATAGTGATGGGCAAAGGATGCCTTCTCCAGCACCTTTTTCAGGTCAATGCAGGCAACGTAAACGCGGTCGTTGATGCCATTGGCCTTGGCCACCGTGGGATGTACCTCTCCCAGGAAACCGACGATGGTCTCCGCCGGAGCACCCTTGGCTCCGCCGTGAGGGTCAGACAGACTCACCAATGCCTGACGTCCCGGATGCAGGAACGGCTTGCCGGCCTCCGGGTTGTAGACTGCCTTCTCCTTTACGCCCGCAGAATGGAGAAAATCCTCCACAACACCCTTGAGCGAATAGAAATCACCGGCTCCGTAAAAGCCCAGCGTCAGCTGCGGTCTCTCGTCCGGATAATCGGTCAGCGGCAGCTTGTCCGCAAGGTAGATTTTCCCAAGATCAAAGAGCTTCACATCCTTGTTCCTGCGGGCATAATTGGTTCCGAGGGATGTCAGAACGGAGCTCACCATCTGCGTCCGCATCACAGAAAAATCCTCTCCCAGAGGATTGGAAATCCGGATCGCCTTCCGCTCCTGTGCGGCCTCCTCCAGCTGCAGAAGGTCGAATACCTTCGGACTCTCAAGCGAGAAGGTGTCCGATTCGGAATAACCGTAATCCGTTGCAACTGTTCTGGCAATATCCTGCAGCTTCATCATCGGCTGCAAACCGCCCACGGTGGCGCCACTTGCCGGCAGGGTGGACGGCACCCTGTCGTAACCGTCAAACCGCGCAACCTCCTCTGCAATGTCGCACATTTCCTTCAGATCCTGACGGAACGAAGGAACGGTAAGCGTACCCGCAGCCTCATCATAGCTCAGCCCCGCACGCGACAGAATATCCAGCATCCTCTCCTTCGTGTAGGAGGTCCCGAGGTACGCATTGATTTTCTCCGGTGCAAAGGCAATTCTGCGGAGCGACGGCAGTTTCCCGTGAACATCCACATAACTTCTCGCAACCTTGCCGCAGCCGAGGAGCTCCATC
Source organism: Clostridium sp. CAG:302 (assembly GCA_963657295.1). GTDB lineage: Bacteria > Bacillota > Clostridia > Lachnospirales > Lachnospiraceae > CAG-791. Next base: position 11,216 of record CAVKMX010000044.1, on the reverse strand, counting down.
AGCTGGCAGGCACGGTCCATGGCATCCATCGCATTGTACGGATCCAGACCCTTTTCAAAAATAGCAGAAGCCTCCGTGCGCAGACCCAATCGCTTGGAGGACTTGCGGATGTTCGTCCCGTTAAACGTGGCCGCTTCAAAGAGAACCGTTTTCACGCTGTCCGTGATCATGGAATCCTCACCGCCCATGATGCCGGCAATTCCCACCGGGCGCTCTGCATCATTGATCATCAGAACATCATGATCCAGCTTGCGCTCCTGGTCATCCAGCGTTACAAAGGTATCTCCGTCCTTCGCGCGCTTCACAATGATCCGACTGCCCCGGATGGTGTCATAATCGTACGCGTGCATCGGCTGGCCGTACTCCATCATGACGAAATTGGTGATGTCCACCAGATTGTTGATCGGGCGGATTCCGTAATTGGCCAATCTTCTCTGCATCCAGCGCGGGCTCGGCCCGATCTTGATGTCGGTGCAGATGGCCGCGACGTACCGGGTACACAGATCCTTATCCTCGATGTCAACCGCGACGTAGTCCGAAGTGTCCTTCTCTCCCTCATGCTTTACCGCAACCACAGGTGCCGCAAAGGGCTTCCCGAAGGTCACGGCCGCTTCTCTTGCAATTCCCAGAATGGAATAGCAATCCACGCGATTGGATGTGATCTCGTATTCGAAGCTGGTATCGTGCAGCCCCAGCACCTCCAATGCATCGCTGCCGAGCTCCAGTTCCCTGCTCTGATCCTCCGGGAAAACATAGATTCCGTCCTCCGGCGCCTCCGGATACATATCTCTCGAGGCCCCCAGCTCCTCGATGCCGCACATCATGCCGACGCTCTGCAGCCCGCGCATCTTGCCGGACTTGATCTTAAATCCCTCTGCAGGAGCTGCCTCTCCGTCGTGACCTGCTGCCACTCTGCCTCCGTTCAGGCAGGTAGGAACCACATTGCCGACCTTTAAATTCTGCGCACTGGTGACAATCTGTATGCAGTCCTTTGTCGTCTCATCGTGTGTTGACAGGCCGTCCGTTTCCTCTGTATAACCGCCTGCCGCATATGCACCGCCGATTCTCACACGGCACACCCACAGCCGATCCGCCTCCGGGTGATGGAACATTTCCTCCACACGTCCAACCACGATCTTCTCGCAGTTGGCATCCAGGCGCTTCCAGTTCTCGACCTTCGTGCCTGCAAGGGTCATCGCATCATAATATTCCTTGTCTGTGCAGTCCAGCTCCGGAACATAATCCTTAATCCAGGAAAGTGGTGTATTCATGGAAATCTCCTCCGCAATCTCTCATCAGAACTGATCAATGAATCTCTTATCGTTTTCGTACAGCAGACGCATGTCATCAATTTCATATTTGAGAAGTGCGATACGCTCCAGACCTACACCGAAAGCAAATCCGGAATACTCTTCCGGATCAATTTTGCTCATTTCCAGAACATGAGGATGCACCATGCCGCAGCCCAGTATCTCAATCCAGCCTTCATTCTTACAGAAGCTGCAGCCTTTTCCGCCGCATTTATAGCAGGAGACATCCATCTCCGCGGAAGGCTCGGTAAAAGGAAAATGATGCGGGCGGAAGCGAACCTTCGTATCCTCGCCGAAAATAGAACGGGCGAATTCCGCCAGCGTTCCCTTCAGATCCGCAAAGGTAACCCCCTTGTCTATCACAAGCCCTTCTACCTGATGGAACACCGGGCTGTGTGTCGCATCCACCTCATCGGCGCGATACACGCGTCCGGGTGCAATCATTCGAATCGGGATCTTCCCCTTCTCCATCTCATGAATCTGCGTGCCGGAGGTCTGTGTGCGCAGCAGCATCTCTCCGTTGATGTAAAAGGTGTCCTGCTCGTCCTTGGCCGGATGATCAGCCGGAATGTTCAGAGCTTCGAAGTTATAGTAATCCTTCTCGATCTCCGGGCCCTCCACCACCTCGTAGCCCATGCCGATGAAAACTTCCTCAATCTCGCGAAGAGCCACCGTATTGGGATGCAGATGTCCCCTTGCTTCCCTTCTGGCCGGAAGCGTCACGTCGATTTTCTCTGCTCTGAGCCGTTCCGCCAGCAGCTTTTCCTCGATCTCCTTCTGGTGGGCACTGATGGCCTCCTCGATGCGGCTTCTGGTCTCATTGACCATCTGTCCGACCCTCGGACGCTCCTCGGCGGCCACATCCTTCATTCCTTTCAGAATTCCGGTGAGCTTTCCCTTTTTGCCGAGGAATTCTACCTTTACCTGATTGATTTCCTCCGGGGAAAAGGCTTTCTCAAGGCGTTCCCTTGCTTCCTGCCGGATCCGTTCCAGATCTTCCTGTATCATAATTGTGTCTTCTCCTTCTTACCGGATCATTTATCCAAAAACGAGTTACATTATACTATAGAATGGTTAGCTTTGGGTATCCAGAATTGCCGTGCGCCAGGCTCTCTGTACAGCATCCACCATCAGGTCATGCATCTCAAGATGCCGCTCCAGAAAACCATCCACGCCAAAGATCCTGTCCAGCTGCCCGCTGATGGCCTCGTAGCCGATCCACGCCCCCAGAAGATTGCCCGTCAGGGAACCAATGGTATCCGAGGCCCCGTTCTGGTTCACGGCAGCATGAATTGCCATATAATAATCGTTCTGATACCGCAGGGACAGATAGATGGCGATGGCCAGTGCAGATTCCCCGGTAACGCCCTTTCCCAGGGGCGGCAATGCGGCTGCCGGCTTCACGGCCCGGTCTGCTCCCAGCCTGATGGCGTTTTCCATCAACGCAAGGAACTCCGGCATCTCCTTTGCCCCCCGGAACTGACTTTCCACCTGATAGAGGGCATTGGTCACCAGCCGCTCCATGGTGGGATCCGCCGGCTTCCGGTAGGTCATCCGATGAATGATCTCTGCCAGGAGTGCTGCCGGAAGCCAGCCCATCGGATGGCCGTGTGTTATGGCCGCAGCTCTGGCCGCAACCATTGCCACGCTCTCCGCCTGCAGATTGTAATTAAAATCATTCAGTATGAGGCCGATGGGTGCGCTGCGCATGACGCCGCCGCAGCTCTTGCTGTCATTGATCGGCTTCTCCGGGGTCCCCCTGCTCTTGATATCGAACGTGTCCCTGGGATTTCCCGTGTTCGTAAACTGTTCCGTCAATGCAGACAGACAGGTCCTGTCCGGCGCCCTTTGTGCGCGGAGTCTTCCGTCGGAATAGACGGAGGTAAACGGCGTGGTGTAGTGCAGTCTTGTATGCTGTGTGGCATACCAGTCCAGATAGGCCCTGTCAAGATAAACCTCTGCTCTTGCGTCTGTCCCCCGCCTTCTCGCGCGCTGCATGCCTGTAATCAGTCCATCCAGGGTGAACAGGGTCATCTGCGTATCATCGCTGACCACAAGCCTCCCGTTCGGTCCCAGCTCCGGTGCCACCATTCCATGCGGTCCGCAGCGTTCCACGATCTCCGAAAGGCTCATGAATTCCACCGGAAAGCCCATGGCATCGCCGAATGCGCCGCCTATCACGCAGCCCATGAATATGTTGTAATATCTTCCGGTTGGATCCAGCATATGTTCTCTCCGCAGCAGGTACCGCCATATAAAGAAAGACAGGCTCCTTCAAGCCTGCCTTTCAGATAAAGAGCATGATAAAACCCTTCGGCCCTGTGCACTTTGACTCCTAGCCTCGGCCAGGTGGGTGCCTTCAGCAGCACTTCTTGCCATCCCCGAATCCGGAAGACTCCGAACTCTCCGCCGCAGCGGGGGCGCGGCAGCCATGCTGCGTCTCAGGTTCCCGTTTAAAGTATTTGTAGGTTCAAAATAACACAGGAGAACTGCTTCCGGGCTAACTCCAGTATAACAACCTCATGCATCCTTGTCCACGTCCGATTGTCCGAGGCCGGTACCGGCTCCTTCCTTTCCCTCTTCCTCTCCGAAGCGAAGACGGAAAACATCCGGAGCATAGCCTCCGCCTCCCGGCAGCATCTCTCCGAAGGATGCGACAAAGCAATACTTGCGGATAATGAAGATCAGCGCAATGGTGCCGACGCTCACCAGATTCTCGACGGCGGAGCCGTGTCCGATGATCATGTGGCGGGCAATGGCATACAGGAGAACCTCCAGCACACTCCCCGGGCTGTGCTTGGCCAGCATCTTGATGAACTCAATTCCAATGACAATGTCCAGCGCTCTCTCCAGAAAGGCGAAGATCTCCACATTGTTATTGTCCGACAGAAGCCCCGGCATCTGCAGAATGATGGGCACGATGCTCATCAATAACGCCACGAGCACGACCACCGACAGCAATACCTCCAGAAAAGAGGCAGCTTCCGCCACCTGATCGCGCAGCACCATTTTAATCTGCTCTTCCCTGCTGTGCAGCCCGCTCGGTGTATTCCCCTTCTTGTCCATTTCTCCCCCTCCGACTCCTCAATACAATAATACTCCGCCGTCACCGCGGCGGCAGTGAAATCCGTACCGTTCGCGGCCGGCAGCCGATCATGACGGCTCCATGAAGGATACTATGCTCCTCCAGGAATTTCCGGATCTCCACCACATGCTCCCTCTTCCGGTAGATCGCGTTATACAGCTGCACACGCCCTCCGTCCACTGCACGATATGCCGCATAATGTGCACCCCTCCTGTGCACATACATCAGAATCCCGGTCGGATACCGCCGCACCATTTCCTCACAGCCTCCGATTCCCGGCCTTGACAGGCGTACGGCAAAGCCCTTGCGGTGCAGATAGACCAGCAGCCAGACAATTTCCTCCCCAAAGGGCTTGCCGGGCAGCCCGCTCCGTTCCAGCTCGTGAATAATCTGCGAAGCCGGCTCCTCCATCTCATGCATTTTCAGCAGATTGTATGCCGCAATCCATCCGCAGCCGTTTCGTCTGCTGGGGAAACATCCGAAGGGCACCGATTCCAGCTGCCCCTGATCAATGATATACCCCTCCTCATCCAGCGCCGCAGACGGAATCTCACAGTGCCTGCCGCCGGCAGTTCTATACCGTTCCATCATCCGCCCCGGTTTCCGACGGCTCGTTCGCGTGTTCCCGCTGTTCCGGAATGAAAAGGCGCTGCTCCTTTTCCATCTTCCTTGCCTTGTCCGCCGCTCTTCTGGCCTCTTCCGAGAACAGCAGCTGTGAATTCACCTTTTCCTTTCCTCTCCGATCCACCTTTTCATAGGTGCCGTCCGGCTGCAGGATGCTGGCCTGCTCCGTATCCGCCAGCTCTGTCTCCAGAATATGCCATGCCCTTTCCCTGACCGCTTCGTCCTCCAGAGGGAAAACAATCTCCACACGGCGGTCCAGATTGCGCGGCATCCAGTCTGCGGAGCCGGCATAGAATTCACGCCGGCCGGCATTCTCGAACATGAAGATTCTGGCGTGCTCCAGGAAATTGCCCACAATGGACCGCACCGTAATGTTCTCCGAAACGCCGGGAATTCCGGTCTTCAGACAGCAGATCCCGCGAACGATCAGATCAATTCGAACCCCTGCCGCACTGGCCTTGTACAGTGCCTCAATAATGTCCGGATCGCAAAGAGAGTTCATCTTAGCAACGATTCTTGCCGGCTCCCCTCTTCTGGCATTTTCCTCCTCGCGTCCGATCATCTCCACGAACCGATCCTTCAGCCACAGCGGCGCCAGCAACAGCCGGTTCCATGAGCGCGGCTCGGAATATCCGCTGAGCATGTTGAACACGGCCGTTGCATCTTCACCGAACGGCTCCTTGCAGGTCAGAAGGCCCACGTCCGTATACAGCTTGGCCGTCGTGTCGTTGTAGTTGCCGGTGCCAAGGTGCACATACCGGCGAATTCCATCTTCCTCTCTTCGCACCACCAGCGTGATCTTGGAGTGCGTCTTCAGTCCGACCAGGCCGTAAATAACATGGCAGCCGGCTTTTTCCAGCATCCTCGCCCAGACAATGTTGTTCTCTTCGTCAAATCTTGCCTTGAGCTCCACCAGCACAGTAACCTGCTTGCCATTGTCCGCGGCCCTGGCAAGCGCCGCCACAATGGGGGAATTGCCGCTGACGCGGTACAGCGTCTGCTTGATGGCCAGAACCTCCGGGTCCACGGCCGCTCTGGCAATGAAGTCCACCACCGGCTGGAAGGTTTCATAGGGATGGCTCAGGAAAATATCTCCCTCCCGTATCTGCGCGAACACATCGCAGCCCTTCGGCAGAGCGGGTACCTCCTGCGGCGGGTAATAGCGGTGCTCATGGAGCTCCTCAAAGCCCTCCACCTTGCGCACCTTTGACAGGAGCGTCAGATCCAGAGGACCGTCGATCGGGAAGATCTCCTTCGCATCCAGGTGCAGCTCCTCCTGCAGAATCTGAACCAGTCTCTCATCCGCTCCTTTTTCGATTTCCAGACGGATGGCCTCGCCGTGCTGACGCTGCTTCAGTGATTTCTCAATCTCCTTCAGCAGATCCTCTGCCTCATCCTCATCAATGTCCATATCCGCATTGCGCATGATGCGGAAGGGGGCCGTTCCGATTACATCGTAGCTCTGGAACAGCTGACCCAGATACTCCCGGATGATGGTCTCCAGCAGAATAATGCGGATCGCCGGCGGTTCCGTGCCTTCCCTTCGTTCATCGCCGCCTTCCTCTCCGGTCTCCGGCAGCCGGATTGCTCTGGGCAGCACCGAAGGAACCTGCACGGTGGCGAATTCCAGATTCTCCTTCTCGCTCTTTAATGCCTTCTGCCCTTTGCTGGTTCGTGAGAGAATTCCGGGACCGGTGCTGTCCTTCCGCTTCAGCAGTGCGCCGATGTTCAGGGACTTGTTCAGAATCAGCGGGAACGGACGGGAAGAATCCACCGCCATCGGCGTCACAACGGGGTAAATCTCCGCATTGAAATAATCATCAATGAATTCCGTCTCCTCCGGTGTCAGCTCGCTCACATTGCGGATGAAGGTTATGCCGTTCTCCCGCAGTGCAGGGATAATCTGCCGATTCAATGTGGCATACTGGAGCTCCACAAAATCGTGTGTCTCCTTCAGCACGGCGTCCAGCTGCTCCTGCGCCGTCATGCCCGCGATGTCCCTTTTGGCATATCCCGCCTTGCACATATCCTGCAGGGATGCCACACGGACCATGAAGAACTCATCCAGATTGGACGCGGTGATGGAGAGGAAATTCAGGCGCTCCATCAGCGGATTCTCCCTGCTCCTTGCCTCTCCCAGGCACCTTCTGTCGAACTGCAGCCAGGACAGCTCCCGATTGTAATAATAGGCCGGATCGCGCCAGCGGATCGGCCTGCTCTCCCCTTCTGCCCTCTCAGTCTCCCCGGGAGCTCCCGCCGCGTTTTCCTGTGCCGGCTCTTTCCCGGACATTTTCTCTGTTTTCCGGCCGGAGTTGTCCCGGTCGGAGGAAGTCTTCTCCTTCATGGCCTTCCCCGGCTCTTTTTTCGAGTTCTGTTCTGCCTTCATCCTCTTTGCCATATGATCAATTCCGTTTGTCCGATGCAGCTGCCACATACTCTTACCTCGTCACCGTCTCTTCCGTATATCCCGACCGCCTTCTGACGGACGGACGCGTGTCCGCCTTATTTCTGCCGTATCACCGGCGTGATGCCGAACACCTCCGCGAAAAATCCCGCTCTCGCCTGGAACAGGCCCTTTTCCAGAGTCAGATCCACACTGCTCCTGGCGGTAATCACCAGCTGATCATCCCGGACAAAGATCTTCGTGTCATCCAGCTTCTTTTTGTGCGTGCGGTCCAAGCCGTTGGCAAGCCGCAGGATGGCTGTCAGCTTTGTCAGCGTCAGGTACGCCTCCCGGTCCAGATCCGTTGCCTCAACTCTCTCTTCATAATAGACGAAATCGCTGTGGTTGTATAAAACCACGCTGGCTACGATTTCCCGCTCAATATGTGAAATTCCTATAATTTCCGTACTCCGGATGATGTTGTAGGAGCAATCCGATACGTTTGCGATTGAGACAAATTTGCCGCAGTCGTGAAGAATGCACGCGAGCCGCAGAAGGAGCCGCTCCCGCTCTCCCAGTCCGTGAATTTTCCTTGTCGCATCGAAAATTTTGGCAGAAATCTGTTCCAGAGACTGTCCTCGATCCACATTGCCCTTGTATCTGGCGGAGATGTTGCGGGCACAGGCAATGATATCCTCCTCAAAATCATGACTGGGCGGGAGAATTCTCCTCTGTTCCGCATATTCATATACAATGCCGTCCGTCAGCGTTACGCCCGGCGCATAGATTTTCCCTGCGCCCAGGGCCTTCATGATGCAGCCCATGATGACGCCTGAGATTCCCAGCAGGAAGATATTGTCCTCCGACATACGGAATTTTTTCGAAAGCTCTCCGCTGGTCTTCTTGGAAAAGATCTCCGCATACTTCAGGAAGGTCTTCTCATCAATTCTATCCAGCCCCCTCCCCTCCATAAACGAGGAAATATAATCATCTACAACGATCACATTGGGAATGCGCTGTCCTTCCAGATAAAGATCCGTGAATACCTGCATCTGAGAATTGACAATTTCGCTGATCATCTTGTGGAGCTGTGAACGTCTCGCGTCCACCTGCCGGATCTGTTCCCGAACCCGCAGGACACCAAGCCTCAGGTTCTGGGTGGACTGCAGTGTCCCGTTTTCGAACAGGGAAATCTGCAGGCTGCTGCCGCCGATGTCTACAATGGCACACCCCTCCGTCACAACCTGTTCAAAGTTGTCCCCCCGGTATGCCAGTGACTTATAATCCAGAAAGCGCTGCTCCGAGTTGGTGAGGACATCGATGTGGATTCCGGTCTCCTCCTCCCATTGCGACAGAATGATCGAGGCATTGGTCATTTCCCGGATGGCAGAGGTCCCGTAGGCCTGATATTCCGTCACCTTATAGGTGTCCATCAGCCTGCGGTAATCCCGCAGGACATCCCGCACCTCCTGAATGTGATGCAGGCTCAGCTTTCCGGTGGCATACGTGTCACTGCCAAGATCGATTTTGCGCACGACATGGTCAATTTCCCGGATGCCTTTTTCCTTTGACACCTCGAATATCTCCATGCACAGCTCATAGCTGCCCACATCGATGGCTGCAAATGTGCGAATTGCCATAGGATCCTCCTATTGCGTATTTCCCAGCAAATGATCAATGAACTGCTGCGCCGTGCGTCCGGACAGTCCTCCGTGCTGCATTTCCCAGCGTGTGGCCTCTTTTTTGAGCTCATCCGCATTCATCCGGATTCCGCTGCGCCGGGCCAGTTCCGCTACAATTTCATGATACTCATCGAAGCTCGGTGCTCCGTAGTAGATGGACACGCCGAAACGGCTGGCCAGAGACAGCTTCTCCTGCACCGTATCGCCGCCATGCTTGTCCGCAATATCTACACCGTCCCGGTCATGGAAGCTCTCCCGTATCAGATGCCGTCGGTTGCTGGTGGCGTAAATCAGCACATTGGAGGGCTTTTTCTCCAATCCTCCCTCAATAACCGCCTTCAGATATTTGTACTCGGTCTCATTTTCTTCAAAGGAGAGGTCATCCATGTAAAGAACAAAGCGATAATTGCGGTTCTTGATCCGGGCAATGACAGGATTGAGATCCCGGAACTGGTACCGGCTCACCTCGATCACTCGCAGCCCCTTCCCGTAATACTCGTTGGCGATTGCCTTGATGCTCGAGGACTTCCCGGTTCCTGCCTCCCCATAGAGAAGACAGTTGTTGGCCGGACGCCCCGCAAGAAAAGCCTCCGTATTCTCGATCAGCTTTTTCTTCGCCAGCTCATATCCTACGAGATCGCTCATGTTCACATGCGGGATATTTCTGACCGGCACAATCCTGCTCTGTCCCGCCAGCTCTCCGGTCTCGTCACGTTCAATGCGAAACGCCTTGTGAAGGCCAATGGCTCCGACGCCGTATTCCCGGTAAAAGTTCGACAGAAGTTCCTTCATTTCTTCCGGACTTTCCGCACGTCCCAGCTGCAGGGCGAGCTCACAGATGCAGTCCCGGATCCATCTGCTGTAGGTCTTGCAGCCATTCCCGGAGGGCCTGTAATCCGCAAGGAGAGCCGCCTCCGGCACACCGAGTTCCCTTGCAAGCCTCACGAAATCCAGACCATAAAGCTTCCGGAACACCTGCATGTCATGCAGTGCAAAGGCGTTGATGCTGCCCTCCGCCTCTCCTCTCTTCTCACAGACGAGGGAATAGCTGTTCTCGCTGTTGACCAGGAGATTGGTGAGATACACGTGCACCAGATTTCCGTAATAGCCGTTTTCATCCGCATCACTCAGAACCATCGCTGTGCAGTCCCGCAATGCCTGTGCGGCCGCAGCCGGATCCGAGCTCTCTTCCAGCACCCACAGCCTCTCCAGAAGCTCTCCGGATGCAAAATTCCGATAAAGATATCCCTGTTCCATGCTCGTCCTTCCTCAATAATTGCCCAGTATCTTCAGATTCTTCGCCTCATCCCGCAGTCCCCGCAGCGCGTTCCGCACAGCAGGTTCCTCCAGATTCCCGTCAAAATCAATGAAAAAACGATATTCAAAGCTTCGATCCCGGATGGGACGGCTCTCAATCTTATTCATATTCAGGTTATTGTAAATAAAATGGGACAGCGCCCGGTAAAGAGCGCCGCTCTCATGCTCCGTTTCCAGGACGATGGATATCTTGTGCCCTGTGCGAAGGAAGACCTTTCGGTTCGTAACGACAATGAACCTGGTGGAATTCGTGTCGGAATCGTTGATTCCCTTCTCCAGGATTTCCAGTCCGTAGGCCTTGGCCGCATATTCCGACCCGATCGCCGCCTTTGCCGTGTCCCGGTCTCTCGCAACCTTTTCCGCCGCATAGGCGTTGTTCTGCATTCCGACCTGCTGCCATTCCGGATGCTGGTCCAGATAATGTTCGCTCTGCATCAACGACTGCGGATGCGAGTACACGGTGCGGATGGTCTCCGCCGTCGTCCCCGGAACGCCCATGAGGCAATGCCGGATCGGCAGAATCTGTTCTCCGACGATGTAGTTCTCAAACTCAAAGAGCAGATCATAGTTTTGTGAAACAATGCCGGCCGTTGAATTCTCGATCGGGAGAATGGCATAATCCGCCGCCCCCTCTTCAATGGCGCTCATGGCATCGCGGAACGTATCTACATGAAAGTTGTCGATGCTGTCCCCGAAGAACGTCTTCATTGCCGCCTCGGAATAAGCGCCCGGCGCCCCCTGATAGACTACCCGCGTATGTGCATCCACCAGACTGTCCACCGGCAGAAAGGGAAGGCCGTGCAGTTCCCCTGCAT
>CAVKMX010000043.1:4037-17419 GCA_963657295.1 Clostridium sp. CAG:302 | reverse complement strand
GGACATTCTCCGCCCCCCTGTCGCCTGGCGGGCATCTGTACAGTAACGGAAAATCTGCCGCTGCCCCGGATTTTTACCGCAATCGATACACAAATGCGTACCGCATGCATTATACTCTTATGTGGTTTGCAGATACAAACAGCGCAATGATTCAAAGAACCTTCGCAAAAGAGGAGACCCATTATGAAATACAGTGCCGCAATTTTTGACATGGACGGAACCGTCCTGAACCCTCTCGGTGATCTTACCGATTCCATCAACTATGCGTTGGCCGCGACCGGCCACCGGCATGACTACACAGAGGAGCTCGTGCGTCAGTTCTTCGGAAGCGGCGTCACCGTCGCCATCATCCGTGCACTGGCCACGGAGCAGGGCACTCCGGCTGATCTGCTCCTGCAGGTCGGCACGGACCACGATGCGATCACGGAAACCATGGATGCCGATGAGGTGAAACGCATTCAGAACATCTATCTGCCTTATTACGAGGCACACTGCAACGACAAAACCGGGCCCTACGCCGGCATCCCCGAGGTCCTGCGCCGACTGCGCGGAGCGGGTGTCCTCACCGCCGTGGTATCCAACAAGCCGGATCCGGCGGTGCAGACATTGGTCAACGAGCTGTTCAGCGGACTCTTTGATCTTTCCGTCGGCGAAATGGACGGCGTCCGCAGAAAGCCTGCACCGGATATGACCGAAAAGGTACTGCGTGATCTTGGTGTTGCCCGGAAGGCAGATGCCGTATACATCGGCGATTCCGAAATCGACATGCAGACCGCAGTGAACTCCGGTCTGGACTGCATCAGTGTGGATTGGGGCTTCCGCGGGCGCAAATTTCTGGAGGACAACCACGCGCAGACCATTGTGTCCCGTCCGGAGGAGATTGCAGACATCGTTCTCGGCCGGTAGCATCGTCTGCCGCAGAAGCGTCCGGCGGCAAAGGCACGGGGAACGACAAAGGCGCAGGGGAATGATTCCCCTGCGCCTTCTGTCAATCGTCCTCCAGCTCCCGGATAATGTTCTGCGCAACCTCGCGCTTGCTCAGTGAATGATTCATGGCCTCCTGCTCCAGATAGCGGTGGGAAGCCTCCTCCGTCATCTGTCTCTTCTCAATCAGGAGACATTTGGCTCTCGTGATCAGCCCCATCTCATCCAGTCGTCTGCGCAGCTTCTGGTTCTGCTCGTTGAGCGTGAAAATCTTCAGCCGCATGGCATCCATGATGCCGACCGCCTCCAGCAGCAGCTGTCCCTTCAAGGGTCTGGACAGCACGAAAACACCGCTCCCCCTCACCTTGTACGTCACCTGATGATACAGCTCCGCCTTCACGAGAAGGAGTACAGCAGCATCCTTCCCGTCTGCGAAATCCTTCGCGGATTCCAGTCCGAATTCATCGGGCAGCGGCGTGTTGATGATGACCAGCCCGATATCGCCTGCAGAAAGGATGCGCCTTGCCTCCGTAATGGACGAGGCCTGCACAACCTGATCGCAGGTTCCTTCTATGATTTTACGTATGACGGCAAACGCATCCTGGCCCGATGTCACAACCAGAATGCGGCCTCTCTTTGTACCAGCTGCCATAATGCCTCCGTTCTCCCGGTGCCGTGTTCAGGCTCCTCTTGCCTGCATGACAGCGTTCTCTTTATCTGCGACCGCAATAAGCCTCCAGTACAGAATCCGGTACATGCTCTCTCACCAGCTCGCTGTTGCACGCGCAGGAAATGGCCTCGTCGAGATGACGCGGCAGCTTCTCCAGCTTCGCCGTAAGATACGGATCCGCCTTGTAAAGATTCACATTCATCGGGAGATCCGGGCGCATTGCCCCCTCGATTCCGGCCAGGCCTGCATAGATCACCATGGCAAAGGAAAGGTACGGATTGGCCATCGGATCCGGCGAACGCAGCTCAAAGCGTTTCCTGTCGCTCTTGGTGGCCGGAATCCGGATGAGCTGCGAACGGTTCTGCTCCGACCAGCTGACATAATAGGGCGCCTCCATCTGTCCAAGCCGCTCATAGGACTTCGGCACCGGATTCAGGAACAGCGTAATCTCCCGGATGTGCTTGAGGACACCCGCCATGAACATGCCCGAAAGCTCCTCGCTCTTTTCCGCATCTGCATCGATGGCCTCCACCGAGATGTTGAAATGCATGCCGCTGCCGGCCTCGTCGCGGATCGGCTTGGGCGAGAAATCGGCCGACATTCCGGTTGTCTCCGCCAGATTGCGGATGGCCCATTTGACCGTAGCCGTGTTGTCCGCTGTCGTCAGCGGATCTCCGTAGTGAAAGTCAATCTCATTCTGTCCCGGCCCGTGCTCATGGTGCGAGGCCTCCGGCGAAATTCCCATGTCAAGGAGAGCAAAACAGATGTCGCGGCGCAGATTCTCTCCTCTGTCATCCGGGCCGACCGCCATATATCCCGCATGGTCAATGGGATTCTCTGTCACATGTCCCTTCTCATCCCGCTCAAAGGCGTAGAATTCCACCTCCGGTCCGAGCGAAACACGGATGCCCGCCTTCTTCGCCGCCTTTACCGCCTGCTTCAGAAGGTAACGGGTGTCCTTCTCATACGGTGTCCCGTCCGGCTTGTAAATATCGCAGAACATCCTGCACACCCCGCCGTCCAGCGGCCTCCAGGGCACAATGGACAGGGTCGTGGGATCCGGACGCAGAAAGAGATCCGAACGCAGATCCTCTCCGAACCCGGCAATGGCAGACCCGTCAAAGGAGATTCCGTCCGTAAAGGCCCTCCTCAGCTCCTGCGGCATAATGGCGATGTTCTTCTGCTCGCCGAAAACATCAAAAAAGGCGAGCCGGATGAATTTCACATTCTCTTCCTCGATGAAATCCAGTACATCCTCATACGTCTGCATATTCATAATCCCCTTTCGTCAATTGCCGCTGCTGCGGCCCCGGCCGTCGTTCGAACTGCACCCCCGGCATTCTCTCCGCAAAGGCCTCCTCAGCTCCTGCCTGCCGAATCTTCCTGGTACATCGTCTGCAAAATTAAACCCCGATGTCCTAGCCTTCTGCGTACTCTGCCGCAGCCTTCACCAGCCCCGCGAACAGGGGATGGGCGTGATTCGGCCTGGATTTAAACTCCGGATGGGCCTGCGTTGCGATGAAATAAGGATGGTCCTTTAATTCTATCATCTCCACGATGTGTCCGTCCGGACTGGTTCCGGAAAGAGACATCCCCTTCTCCTCATAGACATCGCGGTACTCGTTGTTCACCTCATAACGATGGCGGTGCCGCTCATGAATTTCCTCCGATCCGTAGAGCTCGCTGGCCTTGCTCCCGCTCTTGAGGACGCAGGGGTATGCACCGAGGCGCATGGTGCCGCCCAGATCCGTCACCCCCTTCTGCTCCGGCATCAGATCGATGACAGGATGTGTCGTATCCGGTGCCAGCTCCGAGCTGTTCGCATCCGCATAACCGATTACATTCCTGGCGAACTCGATCATCGCCATCTGCATGCCCAGACAGATGCCGAGATACGGAATGTGACGGACGCGGGCATACTCCGCCGCCTGAATCATCCCCTCCGTTCCGCGGTTGCCGAAGCCTCCGGGAATGATCATGCCGTGTATGCCGGAGAGCATCCTCTCCGCGCCCTCCTTCTCCAGCTCCTCGGAATCCACCCAGCGAATGGACACCTCGGTGCGGTTCTCAATTCCGCCGTGATGCAGGGCCTCCACCACAGACAGATAGGCGTCGTGAAGCTGCGTGTATTTGCCGACCAGCGCAATCTCCACCTTCCTGTTCGGATTCTGCAGGCGGTCCACCATCTCCCGCCACTCCGCCAGATCCGGCTCCGGGCAGGGCAGCTGCAGACAGTCGCAGACCGCCTGGGCCAGATGCTCCTCCTCCATCATGAGCGGAACCTCATAGATGCTGCTGGCATTGAGATTCTGCAGCACGTGATTCCCCGGAACATTGCAGAAAAGCGCGATCTTGTCCTTGAGGTACTGCGGCATCTCCATCTCCGAACGGCAGACGATGACATCCGCGCGGATTCCCATCTGCTGCAGAGCCTTTACGCTCATCTGGGTCGGCTTCGTCTTCATCTCGGCAGAGCCGTACAGATACGGCACCAGCGTTACATGAATCATGCAGGTGTTGTAGACACCCTGCTCCTGCTGGAACTGACGGATGGCTTCAAAGAAGGCCTGCGACTCAATGTCTCCCACTGTGCCGCCCACCTCAATGATGGCAACCGTCACATCCTCCGGGTGCAGCTCTCCTGCCGGTCTCTTGCCGTAATTCTCCGGCGTCCCCGTATAAAAGCGTGATTTGATTTCGTTGGTGATGTGCGGGATCACCTGTGCCGTGCCTCCGCCGTAATCCCCGTGACGCTCCTTGTTGATCACCGACCAGTACACCTTGCCGGAGGTTACATTCGAGTTGTGATCCAGACTCTCATCGATAAAGCGCTCGTAATGTCCCAGATCAAGGTCCGTCTCGGTTCCGTCGTCGGTAACGAACACCTCCCCGTGCTGGATCGGATTCATGGTGCCGGGATCCACGTTCAGATAGGGATCAAACTTCTGCATGGTAACGTGATATCCGCGCGCCTTCAGCAGTCTTCCCAGGGAAGCTGCGGTGATCCCCTTTCCAAGGCCCGATACGACTCCCCCGCTGACAAAAACATACTTAATCATATTCTCATTTTCCCTTTCCATGCCAAAAGGGTGACAATGCCCCCGCTGAAATGTCACTCATTTCAGACGACGCCATTGCCACCCTTCCCTATTGCACCATGCACCGTCGGAGCATGCACTTTCTTTGCACCTTTTCATCAGGTCATGCAGTATGAAGCGCCCTGCACATCTCACAAGAATACACCTCCTGCGCGTCTCTTGTAAAGGGGCGGCACCGGCCGCGTGCCGGCTGTTACAGTTCATTCGCCCGCCGGGCGACAGGGTGGCGGAGAATGTCCAGTCCGGGGGCCTTGCGAGGCCTCGGTGCTTGCGAGCGTCTTATGCGAGCTTAGCACCGCTAGGTCCTCGCACGGAGTGAGAACGTCCCCGGGACGGACAGCTCCGCCAGGACCCTTCACCGGCGGCGTCTGTACAGTAACTGCCGGCTGTCCTTTCCATGACGACACATTACGGCGAACGTGTGTATAATGAAACCATGCGCAGGCAACAGGCGCCTTCCAATGGGGGAAAGACATCATGAGGGGACATTTTGACAAGAGCATCACCGCCGATGTGCTGCAGATGGCATGGCCGGCCGTCTGCGAATCCTTTTTCGTCGCACTGGCCGGCATGGTGGATTCGCTGATGGTGAGCTCCATGGGAGCCAATGCCGTGGCCGCCGTCGGACTGACGACGCAGCCGAAGTTCATGGGCTTTGCCCTCTTCTTCGCCATGAATGTATCGGTCTCGGCACTGACTGCCAGACGAAAGGGGGAGGCGCGGCGGCACTCCGCCAACGAAATCCTTCTCACCGCGATTCTCTTCGTCATTCTCGCCGCTGTCGTGATCTCTGCCGTCTGCGTTCTTTTCGCCAACCAGATCATTTCCTTCTGCGGATCCACCGCCGACACACACGCACCGGCTGTCATCTACTACCGCATCATCATGGGCGGCATGATTTTCAGCGCATTGTCCATGGTGGTCAACGCAGCGCAGCGCGGCTCCGGCAACACCATGATTGCCATGCGGACCAATATCGTATCCAATCTTGTGAACATTCTGTGCAACTATCTGCTCATCCAGGGACATTGCGGCTTCCCGGCTCTCGGCATGGCCGGCGCTGCCATCGCAACGGTATTCGGTACGGTAATCGCCTGCATCATGAGCTTCTGCTCTCTGCTGCCAAAGGAGAGCTTTGTCAGCCTGCGGTACCTTCTGCAGGAACGGATCCATCCGGCCGCAGAGCCCCTGGTCTCCATTGTAAAGCTTGGCTTCTCCGTGTTCATTGAGCAGGTCCTCATGCGTGTCGGCTTCATGTCCACCGCCATGATGGCCGCCAGAATGGGCACCTATGCCCTCGCCGCGCATCAGGTCGGCATGAACATTCTGGGTCTCACCTTCTCCTTCGGCGACGGCATGCAGGTGGCGGCCGTTGCCCTCATCGGGAGGAGCCTCGGTGAGAACAAGCCGGACAAGGCCTGGCAGTACGGCAAAACCTGCCAGCGGATCGGTCTGTGCATTTCCTGCTGCCTCGCCGTTTTCTATTTCCTGGGCGGCGCATGGATCTACGGTCTCTTCTTCGAAGAGGAGGAAATCGTGGCCATCGGCGTAGAGATCATCCGCACCATTATTCTCATCGTCCTTTTCCAGGTTTCGCAGGTCATCTACATGGGCTGCCTTCGCGGCGCAGGCGATACCGTCTACACCGCCATTGCCTCCACGATCAGCGTGACCATCGTCCGGACTGCTGCCTCGTACCTTTTCGGCTTTGTCCTGGGTCTTGGCATGGTCGGCATCTGGATGGGCATTCTGGCCGATCAGGTGTGCCGCTTCACGCTCAGCGCCGTGCGCTACCGCCTCGGCAGGTGGACCCGAATCAAAATCTGACGGCAGCGGTTCCGGGCCCTCCCGGATTAGGAAGGGACTCATCCGCAGCGAGAGTCCCCAAGGCGCCTCTCCAGCTGCGCATTCAGGATCGCATTCCGCACTGCCTCACAGAGCACCCGCGCCAGACCGATGATCCAGAACCCCTGCAGCTCCATGACCATGCCGTCCACCATCCCCATGCTGACGGCTCCGTTCGTCATTTTTGCTAAGGCCCGCAGAGGCATGTTGTATTGGAACAGGAGGTTGAGATCCGGTTTGCCGCGCCGCTCGCTCAGCCTCAGCAGCGCCGTCAGCACCAGCCAGATCGCCCACCCCAGGGGACTCCGGCCGTGATTCAGCTCCCCCAGCGTCATGTTGCGGTCGATTCGCACCCTGTCTTCCGGAGCGGGATGTCCCAGGAGCGTCTCCCACTCCTCCCCGGAGACGTCCCGGATCTGTCCGCTTTGATAGTGCGGCAATTCCATTCCCGCATAGGGATCGGGAGCATCGGTTCCCGCAATGTCCACCATCCCGCGCAGGCGGATATCCTCCGCGCTGGCTCCTACGCGCAATTCATAGGCGCCCCCCTCTGTTTCCCATCCGTTTGTCTTTGTGTTCCAGTAACGAAACGCCTTATCATCCAGCGGGATGGAGATTCTCCTGCTCTCTCCCGGTTCCAGCCTGACCCGGCAGAAGCCCTTCAGCTCCTGCTCCGGCCGGAAGATGGCCGCATCCTTTTTGGCCACATACAGCTGGACAATTTCGTCCCCCGCACATTTCCCGGTATTCGTCACGGTCAGGACTGCACCCTCCGGCGCAGCCTGCAGATCGGAATATGCAAAGGAGGTATAACTCAGGCCATAGCCGAACGGAAAGGCCGTCGATATCTTCGCTGTCTGATAATATCGATAACCGACATACAGGCCCTCCCGGTACGGTACCGTGCGGGTCGCTCCGGCAAAATGCCTCCGTGCCGGCGTGTCCTCATAGGAGCACGCCCAGGTCTCCGCCAGCTTTCCGGACGGGTTGACCTTTCCGGTCAATATATCGGCCGCTGCACCGGCACCGGCCTGTCCGCCCAGCGCCGCATAGATCAGAGCCCTGCAGCTCCCGAGCCACGGTGTCTCCACCGGTGCCCCTGCATGCAGAAGGACCACGATGTTGGGATTGACGCGCTCCAATGCCGCCAGAAGTGCCGTCTGATTGTCGGCCAGCTTCATGTCCGTGCGGTCTGAGCCCTCGCTTTCCTTCCTTTCATCCAGGCCAAGGCACAGGAGAACAACGTCCGCCCTCCCTGCAAGCTCAAGTGCCGCACTTTGTCTGCCGGCATTCCGTTGTCCATATCGGTCAAATCCTGGTGCGTATCCGACGCAGTGCAGACTGCTGCCTGCAAGACATTCCGTCAGCGTATCGACTTTCGTCGCATTGACGGCGCTGGACCCCGCCCCCTGATAGCGCGGAGTCCCGGCGAAATCGCCGATGAGCGCCACGCGGGTACCGGAAGGCAGCGGCAGCAGATTCCCCTCGTTTTTCAGCAGCACCATGCTCTCGGCCGCCGCACGGCGCGCCAGTGTGTGATGCGCGGCCTCATCAAAGGACCGGCTGCGTCCCGTGACGGCTCCATGCGTATCCAGCACCAGGGTCAGCAGTTCCTCCAGCCGACGGTCAATATCGTCTTCCGTGATCTCTCCTTTTCCCGCTGCCGTCATCAGCTCGCGTACCGCATCCCCGCCGGGAGCCGGCATTTCCAGAGCCGACCCGTTCTGCACACCTCGCACATGGCTGTTGGAGCCGCCCCAGTCCGTCACAACGCACCCGTCAAACTGCCATTCTCCCTTCAGAATGTCCTGCAGCAGATGCCGGTTCTCATTGGCGTATTCGCCGTTGACCAGATTGTAGCTCGACATAATCGCCTTCGGCTTGGCCTCCTTCACGACCATTTCAAATCCGGTCAGATAGATTTCCCGCAGGGTTCGCTCATCCACTATGGAATCCGATGCCATGCGCCGCAGCTCCTGATTGTTCACGGCAAAGTGCTTCGGACACGCCGCAATTCCGTTTGACTGGATTCCCCGCACATAGCCGGCCGCCAGCTTTCCGGAGAGATACGGATCCTCCGAGAAATACTCGAAATTCCTCCCGCACAGGGGGCTCCGCTTGATGTTCAGACCGGGGCCCAGCAGGACCGCGACCTCCTGGGCAGCGGCCTCCTCTCCCAGCGCCCTCCCGATCTCTTCCCCCAGCACAGGGTCCCAGCTGCAGGCCACTGTCGATGCGGTCGGGAAACAGGTGGCCGGAACGCTCGGATTCAGGCCCAGGTGATCGGCTGAACCCGCCTGTTTGCGGACTCCGTTGGGACCATCCGACAGCGTAATGGAAGGAATCCCTGCCTTGGGCAATGCCCTCGTGGTGAACACGCTCCCGCCGGACAGCAGTGCGCATTTTTCCTCCAATGTGAGTTTTTCTATGATGTCATGTATCAAAATCTTGCTCCTTATCAAGAATATCCGGGAAGTGCGGGTTGCCTCCGCACTTCCCGGATATCCGTTCGTATCTTCCTCAGTCTTCTTCCGGGAAAATGATCTTGTTCACAAAGAAGAACACGACCATGGATACCCCTCCGTTCAACGCTGTCGTACCGATGTCATACATCCAGTTCGGAACGAACCGGGCGGCAACCGCCACCCAGATGCAGTTGACAGAATTCACAATGCAGGTGATGGCACAGAAGGCAGCACAATACCATATGGCCTGACAGAGCACATTTCCGCTGCTGTGAAATACGAATCTGCGCTGAATCGGAAAATTGATGCATTCTCCTGCGATCATGGCCACCATGTAGGCGCAGAAATAAGGCAGGCCTCCGTGGGCGGCATCGTAGCCGATGATATTCCATTTGAAGGTTTCCCCCAGAACGGTAATGTCAATTCCCGGAAAACCGAAGTCTATGGCAGGAAGCCCCGCGAAGGCTGCAGGCAGGATCAGCAGCATCAGGTACTTCAATACCGTAATTCCATTGCTGACGATGACGAACAGACCGCCCTCTCGCACCCATCTGGCCGGTTCCGGATATTTGGCAGAGAAACTACTCCATATTTCCATAATCTCCTTTCTGTGCCGTTCCTCACTCTTCCAGCATCGTGACGGTGGACAGATCATAGTTCATCGTGATGGTTCCGTCGCCGTTGTCCGTCCAGGCTCCCTCTGCCTCTGATCCGGTAAAGAGCAGGGCAGAGCCTTTCACCTCAATGTAAATGATCTCTCTCGGATCCAGCTGCACCTTAAAGGTCCCGTCCTCATAGATGTTCAGCGTTCCGGTAATGGTTCCCTCCATTTCTCCAAGTGAGCCGAAGTCCTCACGGTAAATGGCGCCTCCGTTCTCTCCTGCTACGTCCACCCTATAGGTATAGGCCGCGCCCTCCTCTGCTTCGGTCGGCGTCGCCGTGAAGTACACGCTCTTATCCTCCTGCCAGGTCGCGGTATATTCCGCATTCTGCAGGCCGTATCCGGAAGCGCTGTACGGAGAATACGAGTACCATTCTCCAATGGAGCCCCCCTTGGTCAGGTCAAAGGAATCCACGACCAGCGGATAATCCATGAAGTTGTAATTGGCGGTGTTGCAGTAGCCGTATCCCCAGGAAATGGCATTCCTGCAGCTGCTGGTTTCCACCGATCCGATCTCTGTATCCGCACTCGCATTGGATACAATGTCGGCGTCCCATACCGCATGCGCTTCCATATCGTAAACGGCATCCATGGTCACATCCGATGTAGAGAGGATGTACTGATCGTTGATCAGAGTCAGATCCTCCAGTGTCATCGTAACCGTATCCGAGGGATCGGCCTCGTTGGTCAGCACCACCTCCACCTTCGTCGGATAAGCCGTGTACTGATATTCCCCGATGCTGGTCAGCTCCACACTTAAGGTATCGGAGAAATAATCCCACATGTAGGCATAGGCAGGCTCTGCCACCGATCCGGTCACCAGCATTTCGCAGGCAGACGCTTCGGACTTTCGATAGGTCTCGTCCGTCACCGACGGATAGGCTACCACTTCAATGCGAAAATCCCCGTATCCGTAAGCCATGCTGTCCTTCAGGTTCCCGCTGTAGGACGCACTGCCGTCCTCCGGAATGTTGTCACCGATCTGGAGATAGCTGGCGCCGGCCTCCGCTTTGGCATCATACATATACACAATGTAGTAATCGGCATTGTCCACACCGGAGAAGGAGTAGTTTCCTTCGTTGTCCACCGTAAAATCCGCCGGTGCGTCAAGCGGCGTTCCGGTATCTTTTCCCGTCCGCGCGGAGGATCCGCCTGCTGCAGACTGCAGCCGTGAGGCAACCGCATCGATATACTGCAGGGAATTCTCTCCCAGGCTGCTCCCGCAGCCCGTCAGTCCCATGCCGGCTGCCAGCAGGGCAGGCAGCATCACAATTCTCGTCTTCTTCATCACGCCTTTCCTCCCTCCTCTTTCCCGGCAAAGCAGGACACTATGTTGGAAATGATGGACACCAGATACAGGATCAGCAGTGCAATCACCGGCGCAATGCCCCCCTGTGAGCTGTACATGTGGAAATTTCCATACCAGTCTGCCCAGACGTTATAGCTGTTCACGAAGAACAATCCCATGGAGAAGCTGACACAGAATGCCCCGGCCAGCGAGCCAAGATCCGCAATCGTCCCGTCGATGAACGTATAGGCAAGCGACGCAGCCGCTCCCAGAAGAAGGAAGCCGGCAACTCCCGCATCCGCATATTGAGAATAAACCGCACCGTATATGCAGAAGGCTGCCGCCGTGATCAGCGCTGCCCCGGCGCCTGCCAGACTGGCCTTTTCGCTAAAGCTCTTTTCCTTTACATTTATTTTCATTCCTTGGCCCCCTCTTTCTGTGTGCTTTTCTTCTCCCGGAAGGTTGTCACAACGGCGAGAATCATCAGAACCGCAAAGGCAAGGATCACCGTCAGGTTTACGGCTGTCAGCGCGATCTCCCATGTCGGCGTGACACTGACAATGGTTCCGCCGCTGGCATAGGTGTTCATTCTGGCCGAATGTGCCATGACATACAGATTGTGTCTGGCCGCTTCCCTCAGATATCCCAGCAGATAGCCGTCATCGTTGGCATTGATGTACTTTACAATCTGGGAGCCGTTCCACCCTGCGGAATCCAAGCAGGAGAAATCATACCCGGCGACAACCTCCTCCTTCGGATTGTTGTAGAAGCCAAGATCAACGTACCCGTCGCTGGTCACATGTCCCTGAAAGCCCCACTCGCCTCGCAGAATGTTGGTCAGCAGCTCGTCATAGCTCTTCGCACCTTCCGTTCCCATTCGGCTGGTGGAGGTCATAATGCTCAGCGCTCCGCCTGCAATGGCTCCTTCAAAGGCGCGAAGGTAAATTTCGCGTGTGGACTGCTCGTTGGCAAAGACATTCAGGCCCTGCCGGTTGGTCTCGTTCTCGTTCAAAGCGATGTGCTTGATGCAGTAGGCTGTGCCGACGCTCTGGCAGGCCTGCGCCTCATAATAGCCCTGCCAGTACGCCATGGTGCTGTCCTCGGCATAATACTGGCTGATGCGTCCGCCGAACGGTGTCCGATGCATGTTGCCGCCGCCGTACCAGATTTCATCATATCCCTCCAGATAAGCGATCAGGCCCTCAAAATACCCCCTGTCACCGGCCAGATCCGTGTTCCAGGTGCGGGATGTTGTCGGCTCCGAAATAAAGGTGAAATCGCCTCCTGCATTGCTGCCGTCATCGATACAGTTTCTTCCGATGATGTTGTATTCGGAAATGGTGTTCATGGTCGTATTGTCTGCCATAAGATTGCCGAGCTGCTCCGTCGTGAGCTGATCGATAAAGTCATCCCATTTCCCGTCCTCCGGATCAGCATCCACCATATCGGTCAGCAGGAGCCCGTTGTCCGCCCCCTGCGTGTATTCGGAGGCGGAAGGCGCATCCGCCGGCGTTTCGTAATCATAATTCGCGTTCAGACCGTCAATGATCTCCTGTGTGGCCTGCAGCGGCTGTGTCTCCGGATAGGTGCCCTCCCAATCGTTTCTGCTCAGATAGGTCATTTCGTAGCCGTAGGAGTTGATGTCCGTCGCTGCCAGCTGATTGGTCACCTCTGCGCCCGTATAGGACGTCGTGCTGTAACGTTCTGCATCCAGCTCCGCCTCATTCCAGGAATACGTTTTCGTGGAATCTCCGTCGGCCGTCATGCCATCTGCCGCGGAATATCCCTTCGCTGCCAGAATGTTGTTCAGGGCATCGTGCGCATCATCGCCGATGGCCAGATAGTAATCCCCTTCGCTGAGAATGTAGGTTTCTGCACCGTTCGTATCATAGCTTGCCAGGAAATACCCCGGTACTTTGATGTCCAGCGTCTGGCTGGCGCCAGCCTCCAGCTCCTCCGTCTTACCATAGGCGACCAGCGAGATTGCGGATTTTTCCACCAGATTCTCCCTCTCATAATCGCCGTACGGTGTCTGCGCATAGACCTCTACAACATCCTTCCCGGCCGTATCCCCTGTATTGGTTACGGTCACCGTCACCATGTAGGAGTCTGTATCCGCATCATAGCTGACGGAATCCAAGGTCTGTTCAAAGGTCGAGTAGGACAGACCGTATCCGAAGGTGCAGCACATTTCATCTGCATAATTCCATTTGCTGCCGCTCGTGGATCCCGCCGCGCTGTCCGCACGGCCATTGCCCATAACCGTATCCTCGTAACGCGTCTCGTAATACTTGTAACCAACGTAAATGCCTTCCAGATACAGCAGATAGTTGTCAATGTTCGCACCGTTGGAATCGTTGGCTGTTGTTACCGCCGCATTTACCTCATCCGAATTCGTCCAGGAATAATTATTCTCCGCGGTATACAGCAC
>CAVKMX010000043.1:0-4027 GCA_963657295.1 Clostridium sp. CAG:302 | reverse complement strand
CAGCATAGCAGGCGCTGACAGGGAGTTGGCTGCGTAGGTGTCCACAAGGCGACCGGAGGGATTCACTGCGCCGGACAGAACCTCTGCAAGAGCAGTGCAGCCATAGCTCCCCAGCTCGCCGGTGATCAATGCCGCATCGATGTCATATTCCTCCAGGAAGCCCAGCTCCATGAAGAAGTCGGAACCGATGACCACAACGACGCTGTCGAATACCCCGGCCGCCTTTTGTTCTGTCACGTATTGAATCAGATCCTCCTCATTCTGACTCAAATCGAGGAAATGCCGGGCAGATCCATCCGGATAGGTGTCCGTCGAAGAGTACATGGCAACGTCATTTCCCTCTCCGCCTTCTCTTGTGAGGACCACCAACGCCACGTCGTTGTAGTCGTGCTGCCAGGTGGACTCCCTGGCCGTCACATCCTTGATGTCGGCCTCCGCAACCGCTGTATTGCTGGTGGCTCCGAGCTTGGAATACACCTCCGTGCACAGGACCTCATTGATGTTGTCCGCCCCGAAGGTGCTCTCCATCGCCTCCAGAAAGGAGGTGGACGACATATACCCCGGCGACTGCGCGGAGAACATCGGACCGTTTGTCGATGCATTCCCGAAAACGGTCATCCGGCTGCCGGACGCAATCGGCAGAGCCTGATCGCGGTTCCGGATCAGAACAATGCCCTCCTCTGCCGTCTCCACGTTAGAGAACGCTGCATCGGCATATACATCCACCAGCGCATTGGAATCATAGCCGTAATCGTTCTCATAGTAATATGCACTGGTTGTTTCCTCTCCGTCCGCACCGATCACCTTCTGTGTCGAAACGCCCAGCAGCATATTGATGGTGCCGTCATACTTGAATGCCAGATTCGTGGCCGAAACCGTAACCGGCATCAGGAGCGACATCACCGCTGCCGTCCCCCGAAGGATTGCTGCTCTTTTTCTCATCTTCTCTTCTTTTCCCCCTTTCCCCTGCTTCCATACAATGACTGTGCCTTTCCCGGATATCGCTGTTGCATCCTCGTTCCTCCCTTTCCTTTCCAGGAATCTGATGCTCAAACTGTATCAGCGATTCCCCTCCTGCGCGCACATCTGGCACAAGCGACATCCATATGGCACGAAATACAAAACCCAGAGGCTATTCGCCTCTGGGGATCAGAATCTTGAGTGTAAACCAGTTGTTCTGTTGTCCGAAATCCACCGCACCTCCGTATTTCTCCACCGATGCGATGATGCTGCGAAGACCGTAGCCGTGTTTTTGCCGGTCCGCCTTCGTCGTTCGGATGAGCCGGTGCTCGTCCTTTTGAATTTCCTCCTCACAGTAATTCTCGATTTTGATAAACACAAAGCCCTTCTGGGAAGACACCGTCACATGAATCAGACGCTTCTGCGGCTCTGCGATCATGGATTCATGCTCAACCGCATTGTCCAGCGCATTGCCGAAGATGGAGCAAATGTCCGTGACAGACATGAAATTCAGCAGATTCCCGTCTGCCACACAGGTGATCTGAATCCGGTTCCTGCGGCAATAGAAAATTTTGGCGGCCAGCACCGTATCCAGCACCTGATTCCCGGTCCTGCGGATGTCCTCAAAAGCCGCCAGCTCCTCCTCCATGGCGTCCAGCCATTTCTCACGCTTCTCCTCGTCCGTTTCCATCCGAAGCCCTGCAATCTGATGCTTCAGGTCATGGTATTTGATGTGAATGAATTCCTGATTGTCCTGGTAATTGCGGTACTGCTCGTATTGACTTTTCAGCAGTGCATTCATGGAGGACAGTTCATTTTCCACCATATAATCGTGAATCCTGCTCTGATAAATCGAAAGAATGGCAATGCCGCAGAAATCCACCAGCGTCCGAATGGAGAAGATGTCTGAGCGCTCCGAGCCGGTAAAGGGCAGATCATTGTACAGGAAGCTCAGATTGCTGAAGGCGAAAATCGCCGCAGCGATTCCTCCGGCTGCGATCACCTCCCGTCCTGTCAGCTGATTCAGGTAGTCCTCACTGAAGGTTCTCCGCTGCAGGCCGATCAGGGCACCGAAACATCCGCCGTAAACCGCAGCCATCAGAAGACCGTGGACCGTCACAAAGAACCGATTGGAAAGTGCCGTACCGCCAAGATACACCATGATCTGCCATTCCAGTGAGGCAATGAACTCTGCCGCCAGAAACGCCTGCGCACAGCAATATCCGGCTGCTAAGAAGGACATGCTGCCCATCCGCTTCAGAAAGTCGTACATTATGGCAACAGCCACCAGCATGCAGGGGATCCAAAGGGCCAGCGCCACATCGCTGGTGGCAATCAGGAACACCGACTGTATCGCCAGCACCAGGAGGCTGCGAACCCAAAAGCTCCGTCTCCGGCAGTCAGCCGGCCGCACCAGGTACAGATAGGTCACGCAGGCTCCCCATTCGGCAATGGCGGTGCATATCCTAGGGATATCGGGATAATATTGCTGCATCTAAGCCTCTTTCTCAGGGAAGCTACACCTGAATGGAATGCATCAGCAGCTCCAGGAATTCCTTTTTCCTGTTGCGGCCGACCGGGATCTTCTCGCCCTTCAGGATGCATTCTCCGCCGGACATGCCGTCTACATGTGCCATATTGACCAGATATCCCTTGCTGCATCGGAAAAAGCCCTGATCGCCCATCTGTGTCTCCAGCTCCTTCAGCGCCGTACGCGAAAGGAAATCCCCCCGGGCCGTGTGGTACCGTGCATAATGTCCCTGACTCTCAATGTAATAGATGTCCGATGCCCGGAACCTCTGCATTCCCTCCTCCGTCAGGACAGGGAAATACACCTCCTCATCCTTCCTGATGCGTCCGATGGCCTTATCCAGCTTCTGGGAAAAGGCAAAATACTCCACCGGCTTCACGACATAGTCCATGGCATCCACCTCATAGCCGCGGACCGCATACTGGATCATATTGGTGATGAACATGATGATCACCTTCTGGTCCTGCTCACGGATTCTCCTGGCCGCTGTCATGCCGTCCATGAACTGCATCTGAATGTCCATCAGAATGATGTCATAATTTCCCTTGTACTCCTCGGTGATATCCTCTCCGTCCGTGAAGAACGAAATCCGGATCCGAGTGTCGTGCTCCCTTTCATAGCGGCGGATGTAATCCTCCAGCTGCCCCGCAAAAAGAGCCTCGTCCTCTACCACTGCAATATGATACTGCTCCATTCTGTCCTTCCCGTGATGTCTATGCCGTCTGCCTGTACCTTCTGTACGCTGTCTCCAGCAGCGCAAGGTTCATCGCCAGGAACACCAGCAGGTAGAGCGGCATGAAGCCGATTCCGATGCGGATCAGCCTCCTGTCTCCCAGACGGTCGGAGATGAATCCTGAGATAAGGCGCCCCGCCATCAGGCCCCCGAAGACGAGCGAGCCAAACACCGCAATCCGCTCATCCGAAATTCCTGCCTTCGTGCCGGCAAAATAGTTGGGTGTCCACAGGAAACAGGTGGCCTCGCCTGCACAGTACGCGTAAAAGGACAACAACGTCAGCAGCACACCGGGCACCCGCAGTGTCTCCCGGATTCCGGCACCTTCCTCTTCTTCCTCCTCGTCCTCCCGGCTCTTCTGCTGCCAGAGCGGCAGAGACAGGATCACCACCGCCAGGATTCCCATCTGAACGAAGGAGGTCCAGCGATACCCCTCCTGCCATCTCGCATATTGCAGCGCCAGTGACATGATGCACGGACTGATCACAGCACCCACGCCGTAGAAACAGTGCAGGAAATTCATGATCGCTCCGGAATAATGGTTCGCCACGTAATGATTCACCGCCGCATCGATGGAGCCCGCCCCCAGGCCGTAGGGAACAGCGAAGAGAAACAGCATCCAGTACTGCGTACAGAAGGAAAAGCCCTGCAGCCCCAGGATGGTCAGGGCAATGGAGACAACACAGATCCACTTCGTGTGGAACCGCCGGATCATTCTCGGACTCAGCAGGGCGGAAAGGATGGTCATAAACGAGATCGTCATCGATACATACCCCGCATAGGATGAAGGACCGCCATGGTGC
>CAVKMX010000042.1:9641-18112 GCA_963657295.1 Clostridium sp. CAG:302 | reverse complement strand
GCCTCGCAAGGCCCCCGGACTGGACATTCTCCGCCACCCTGTCGCCTGGCGGGCGAGTGAACTGTAACGGGGCAGTCCGTCCGGATGCCGGGCAGACCGCCTCAGAATTTTCCTGCACTGCTCTCACATCTTCACATCCGTCTCCCGGTCCAGTCCGCCGGTCAGCTTCCGTCCGTCCTCGAGCAGAATTTCATAGACGGCATCCGAAATCGTGCCTTCCGTCCGGAAGGAAACGGTATCCCCGTCGCGCCGGGCGGTTACCGTTGCCGCCGTGTTCCCCTGCAGATCCGGAATTCTGCACTCCGCCGTCTCTCCGTCCACCGGCAGATAGAAGCGAAGCGTCACGCCCTGCGTGTAATCATAATCCGGAACATCCTTATGCGCACCGAAGGCCAGGAGCGAACCCTCTCTCACAAAGACAGGGAGATTCATATAGCTGTATTCCTTTTCATACCACCTGCCGCCGTCTGCAATCTCTCCGTCGATGAGGCCGATCCACCTGCCGCTTCGCTTGCCGCTCTCTCCCTCCTGCACTCCCGGCAGGTAGAAGCGTCCCAGACTCTTCTCATTGAAAATCGGTGCTACCAGCACGGAATCACCCAGCATATACTGCAGATCCAGCGTGCGGCACGCATAATCCTTCGGGAAAGCAAAGGGCATGGGACGCATCACCGGAACTCCCGTCCGATGTGCCTCTGCTGCCAGCTCAAAATAGTACGGCATCATGGCGCACTTCAGCTCGCTGAAGAAGCGCACCACATCGTTGGATTCCTCGTCAAAGATCCACGGAACACGGTAGGAATCCGAGCCATGCAGCCTCGAATGGGTGGACAGCAGTCCGAACTGGACCCATCTCTTGTACAGATCCGGTGTCGCCGTGCTCTCGAATCCGGAAATATCATGGCTCCAGAAGGAGAAGCCGCTCATCATGAAGGAAAGTCCCGCATGCATCGTCTCCGCCATGGAGCTGTAGGTCGCGGAGCAGTCACCGCCCCAGTGCACCGGGAATTTCTGGCTGCCGGCCGTTGCGCTTCTTGCGAACAGGACAGCTTCTCCCTCGCCTCTGCATTCCTCAATGGTCCGGAAGACGCACTCATTGTACAGATAGGTGTAATAATTGTGCATCATCAGCGGGTCCTTGCCGCTGTGATATACAACATCGATCGGAATTCTCTCACCGAAGTCCGTCTTGATGGCATCAATTCCCGCATCCAGCAGCCCCTTCACCTTTCCGCTGAACCACCGATTCGCCTCCGGGTTGGTGAAATCCACGATGGCCATGCCGGGCTGCCAGTTATCCACCTGCTTCACGCCGTGTCCGTCTCTGCGCAGGAGGAAATATCCCTTCTTCACGCCCTCCTCGAACATCTCCGTATTCTGTGCGACGTACGGATTGATCCAGCAGCACAGCTTCAGTCCCTTTTCATGATATCGCTTCAGCATTCCCTCCACATCGGCGAACACCTCCGAATCCCAGGTGAAATCGCACCAATGCAGAGCCTTCAGCCAATAACAGTCGAAATGGAACACCCTCAGGGGAATGTTCCTCTCCTGCATGCCGCCGATGAGCTCATTGGTTGTATTCTCATCGTAGCTGGGCTTGAAGCTGGTGGACAGCCACAGGCCGAAGCTCCATGCCGGCGGCAGAGCCGGCCGCCCTGTCAGCGCCGTATAAACCTTTATGATCTCCGCCGGTGTCCTGCCGTACATGACATGCATGCGGATCTGTTCGCCCGGAACCGAGCAGCCGACGTATCCGACCTTCTCCGAGCAGACCTCGTAAGAGACCGGGCCGGTGTGATCCGTGAACACGCCGTATCCCTCGCTGCTCATGTAGAAGGGAATGTTCTTATACCCGATGTCACTGGCTGTGCCGCCGTCCTCGTGCCAGATGTTGACGGTCTGCCCGTTCTTGACAAACGGTGTAAAGCGCTCGCCGAAGCCGTAGATGGTTTCCCCCGGCTTCACCGACAGCTCCGTGAGCATGTAGGGCTGGTAATTCTGTTCAAAATAATGCGGATCCATGCGCAGCGGAGCGGGCTTTTTGTCCACCCGCATATAGCCGATGTTGCGGAAGCCGGTTCCGGTCAGCACCCTGCCCTCTGCCTCAAAAACGACAGCACAGGTCTTTCGGTTCACCCGCACCGTCATGTCTCCTGCCGTCAATACCGCCTCATCTTCATTGACATCCACGGACACGGGATCCGGGTTCTGCGTGAGTTCAAATCTGGGCTCCTTCGCATCATAGGCCATGTAATGACTCGTGGTCATGGCAATATCGTTATGTCCTGCAGAGACAATATCGATGTATAACACCACCACGTCCAGCGCATCGGCGCGGGAGGTAATCGGTCTTTCCGGTGCGGCAATCCGCATGCCGTTCGGAATCTTTTCAACGGTAAATGCCTGGCTCGCATAGGAAGCCTGTACATTCTCACTCCGAAGCCAGAAACCATCTGTAAATTTCATCGTTTTCTACCCTCCATAGTCGTTGCAATCCAAGGTCTGCAGCTGCTCAAAAGCCTTTCTGAACAATTATATCCAAGATTTCAGACCGCCAAAAGGGGCGCCCGGAAAGTTTCGCATTTTCGTAAGCCGTCCGGTTACTGTACAGACGCCCGCCGGTGACGGGTCCTGGCGGAGCTGTCCATCCTGGGGACGTTCTCACTCCGTGCGAGGACCTAGCGGTGCTAAGCTCACATAAGACGCTCGCAAGCACCGAGGCCTCGCAAGGCCCCCGGACTGGACATTCTCCGCCACCCTGTCGCCTGGCGGGCGAATGAACTGTAACGCCGTCCGTTCTGCTGCGCGAAAGCCTGCAAAAAACACCGGGAGATATTGCCTGCAGAATTGCCGACAATATCTCCCGGTGCGCCTGGTACATCGTTCTAACGCAGAGTTTTTTCTGAGGGTGCGTGTCAATCCGGCACGACAATCGCAAGCTGCGCCGCATCGCTTGCAGCCTTTGCGGCGGCCGCCGTCTGCGTCTGGGCTGCCGTCTGCGCAGCTGCGGTCTGCTGCATTGTCTGGTACTGCGTCCACGTCTGCAGAGCCGCCTGCTCTGCCGCCTGTGCCTGCTGGAGCTGTACGGTTGCCGCAGCCTGCAGATTCAGATTGTCTGCCGTAGGAAGCGCCGCCGCCGACGCTGCTGCAGCCTGTGCGGCAATGGCGGCCTGCTCCGTTGCCGCATGCAGTGTCTGATACTGCGTCTGGGCCGCCGCCGTCTGCTGCTCTGCAGCGGCCTGTGCAGTCTGATACTGCACCAGCAGAGCAGCCTGCTGATCCGAAACCGCCTTCAGCTGCGCCGCCTGCTGCTGCGCTGCCGCTGTAATAACCGCCACATGTCCGTCTCTGCACATACGGATAATGTTGCCTTGCCCGTCCACGGTGGTCTGGTTCTTGACCATCGCTCCGGTCCCGTCAAAGAAATACTGCAGACCGCCGATGCTCTGCATGCCAAACTGCTTCCGGTAATTGACGTAATAATACGTGCTGCCTCCCTGCACGGACAATCCGTTGGCCGGGATGGACGTGAAATAGTCCTTCATCACGTAGTTCATGTCCACATTCCCCGAAATACCGGAAACGGCCCCTTCCGAGGTGTACTGCCACATTGCACCGGGGAAGCCGATGCTGTCGCTGTAGTTCGCCACCCAGCGGTCCCAGGCCACCGTGCTCATCCTCGTCGCAAACCAGTTCTTATAACTGTATACCATCGGCTGATAACCGTTTGCATAGACAATCGAGCAGAAGGTATTGGCCATGGACAGGAGCTGCGCATCCGACAGCACGATCTGCGAGGAATCCTCGATATCAATCGCCACCGGAAAGCTGATGGGCAGGTTCTTCATGGCGGTCACCGCCAGCTGCGCATCCGCCGCTGCCTCCGCGTCATTCATCGCATAGGAATAAACATAGACACCTACGCGAATTCCCGCCGCGTTGGCCGCCGTCACATTCTGGACGAATTTGGAGTCCATCCCATATTTCGTGTTTCCCAGCCGGATCATTGCAAACTTCACGCCGCTGGCCGCCACTGCCTTCCAGTTCACATCTCCCTGATACGCGCTGACATCAATTCCGCTGACCGCCGCCTGCACCTGTGTGCCGCCGGCCGGCAGCAGCATCATCATCAGCGCCGCCGCAGCCGTCAGCAGAGCAGCCTTGATTCCCTGTGCCCATTTTCTCATCGCATTCTCCTCCCGCGAATTCTCTCCGTTTCACATTCTGACAGAACATCCCCGATTCTACCACATTTCCGTCTTCCCCGGGCCGTTCTCCTACAGAAAATCCGCCATCACACGATTGCTGACATCGATCCCCCGATCCGTCAGCCGGACTCTGCCGTCCGTCCTCTCCAGGAGCTGCAGCTCCTCATAACGTCTGAGCACACCGCCGTAAACCGATTCCATCGTCACGCCGAAGCGGTGTTCAAAATCACTTTCCGAAACGCCCTCCATCCGCCGAAGGCCGAGAAACATGCACTCCGCCATCCGATCTTTCAGGCTCAGCTGCTCCGCCTCCTCCAGACTTGAACCGGCTGCCTTCGCGGGGCCGTCCTGTCCGCCCGCCTCATATCCCCTGCAATAGGATTCCATATCCCGCCCGTGGGTCCAGCGAAGATCCCCCAGATAGGAGGCCGCGCCTATGCCGAAGCCAAGGTAGGGATGTCCCGTCCAGTATCCGCTGTTATGCCTGCTCTCAAACCCTTCCCTTGCATAATTTGATATTTCATAGCGGTGATATCCCTGCTCCGCAAGAAAGCGCTTTGTCTCGTGGTACATGAAGCGGTCCGTCTCGTCATCCGGAAAAGGCGGCAGGCTTCCCATTCCGGCTGTTTTCTCCCGGGCCATATCCCAGAGTACGGTTCCTTCCTCCAGGATCAGACTGTATGCCGAGATATGCTCCGGCGACAGCAGCACCGCCTCGTGAAGGGACTGCATCCACTCATCCGGGCTTTGTCCCGGCAGAGCAGACATCAGGTCCAGGCTCACGTTGGTAAAGCCGGCTTCTCTGGCTGCCCTTACACAGTCTCTTGCCTCTTCTGCCGAATGAATTCTCCCCAGAAGCCGCAGCTCTTCCTCCCGAAACGACTGCACGCCGATGGAAATCCGATCGATTCCCAGCCGGCGAAAGGCAGCCAGCTTCTCCGCGTCCACGGTTCCCGGATTGCACTCCATTGTAATCTCGGCCTCCGGCATCAGACAATAATGGCTCCGAACCGCTTCCATCAGGGCGGCCATCTCCTCCGGAGCAAGGAGAGACGGCGTCCCTCCTCCGAGGAAGACGCTGTCTGCCCGGATCCGTCCTGCCGTCTCCGGCGGCAGGGCCTCCTGCAAAAGCTCTGCCGTTTGTGCTAGCTCCCGTTCGAGAGCGGCAAGGTATCGTCTTCGCAGAGAAGCCGACACGGGCCCG
The DNA here is from genome assembly GCA_963657295.1 of Clostridium sp. CAG:302. Classification (GTDB taxonomy): domain Bacteria; phylum Bacillota; class Clostridia; order Lachnospirales; family Lachnospiraceae; genus CAG-791. The sequence continues at coordinate 12,697 of CAVKMX010000042.1, read as the reverse complement.
GAAAGAAAATCACAGTATCTGCACTTCTGAACACAGAAGGGAATGTGCAGGTACAAACTGACGGGCGTCGATATTTTTGCTAAACTATGGGCTGCAGTCTGGCGCAGAAATACAACATCATTGATATACATGTACCCAGTATACAAAAGGAGATTCATGGATTCCACACGTATTGCCGGCATTGTCATGGAGTGCAATCCGTTTCATGAAGGGCATCGATACATTCTGGAAAGGGCAAGGGAGACCGTCCGGGCCGACGCCGTCATCGTCCTCATGAGCGGTGATTTCGTACAGCGCGGAATTCCTGCCGTCTACGCCAAGGAGCTGCGGGCAAGAACCCTGCTGGAGGCCGGGGCGGACCTGGTGCTGGAGCTCCCGGTCCGGTACGCCCTTTCCAGTGCCGAGGGCTTTGCAGCCGGCGCCGTCTCCATCCTGGAGCGGCTCGGCGTAGTGACGGACCTTGTCTTCGGCTCCGATTCCGGTGATCTGGCACAGCTCCTGTCCGCCGCAGAATTTCTTTCCCGGGAGCCTGAGGACTACCGGCGGCTTCTGCGTGCTTATCAGGCCACGGGACTGTCCTTTCCTGCCGCAAGAGAACGGGCTGCCGCAGAATGCTCCTCCCATGCAATGCTGGCCCGCACCGCCAACGACATATTGGGGACGGAATATCTCAAATCACTCCTCCCCTCTCTTTCTCTTCGTCCGCATGCCGTTCCCCGCATACAGACCCTCTCTGCCACCGAGCATCGGCGCATTCTGGAGGCTTCCCGGAATCCTTCCTGCCTTTTTGCCGATGATTTTTCCGATCTTCTTCTGGGAAGACTCCTCTGCATCGGACCGCTGCAGAACAGGCCTCACGATCTCTCCCGACACCCCTTTGCGGACTTTTCCGGTATTTCCGCCGATCTGTCCGACCGCATCGAGCAGCTCCTCCCGGAATTCGTCTGCTGGACACAGTTCTGCCGGCTGCTCAAGACCAGGAACATCACCTATTCTGCGCTCAGCCGTGCCATGGCACACATCCTGTTGGACATCCGGAAAGTTCCCGCTCCCGCAGGCTCCTCCGCTGCGGAAAAGTCCCACTCTTCCCGCTCCGCAGCGTACGAAGCCTCGAGCTATGTGCGCGTTCTGGGCTGCCGAAAGGACGCTGCCCGGCTGCTCGGCAGCATCCGCCGGAACTCTGCCGGTCTGTCTCTCATCACGAATCTTCCCCGGGCGGAAGAATCCTGCAGCGGACTTCTGCAGGATCTGTATGCCTCCGAGCTCTATGACCATGCCGCACGCAGGAAACAGAACAGAGAAACCCCGCCTGCAGACATCGCCGCAGGCAGGGTTTCGGAATATTCCAAGCCTTTTCTTATGCTTTCCTGAAATGCATTGCTTTCGGACATCGATTTCCGAAGCCGTCTGTGCCGCGCCGGAAGGGTCAGGATTCCTGCATCTTCTCCTTCGGAATCACGATTCCCTGTCCGCCCGGATTGATCACAATTCCCTCCATTCCGTTTCCGACAAGGCGCGCAAGATTCTGAAATGCAAACCCCACCGGCTTCATGTCCGTCTTCCCGAATTTCTTGCTGTATTCAAAGACGTCCGTGAAAACCGGCAGATACAGCTTCTCATTCAGCTTTACCGCAGGGAACTGCACCTGCTGCTGGGGCTTTTTCCCCTCCTTCTCCAGGGCCTCTGCCTGTTCCCTGGTCACGGCCGCAACGCGGGAGGGAATGATGTATCGTCCCTTGGGAACCAGTGCCATCATACGCTCTGTTTTCCTCCTGACAATCTCTTCCCGTTTCTCATATCGGACCGGCCAGCGCAGCTCGGAAATGTAATCCGTTATTGCGAAGACAAGCGCAGGATTCGACGGCGGCGTCTTGCCGGCATCGGCATTCCAGTCCATCGGTGCCGACATCTCGCTGCGCTTTACCACGCCCTTGTACCATCCGTTGTCCACCACGACATTCTCGATCCCGAGATAATAGAAATAATCGAACAGCGCAATGGGCCTTGCACCGTTTTCGCGAAGAGGGGCCGCCTCGCCGTCCCGTTCCGCGGCCGTGCAGTCACGAAACTGCGCCTTGTACAGCTCCACCGCCTTTTCCGCCCGGTCTTTTTCGAGATAAACCGGGACAAAGCCCCCGTCAATCAGCGGATACCCCGTCCTTTTGTCATACAGAACGTACAGCTTCTGCGCCTTGTGGATGCGTGAGAGAAATTCGTTGTAGACCACCCGGTGATTCTTCTCATAGTTAAGGAGTGCCGCCTTCCGGTTGAAAAGCGTCATCGTCATCTGCAGGAACAGCAGTTCCTGCAGGGAAAGCTCCGCAGCCTGCTCCGGAGAAAGCTCAGGCTCATACACGAGTGCTCCCACCCTGTCCTTCTGCTCCGGCGTAAGAGAATCCTCTGCCTCCGGCTTGCTGTCCTTGATGTTCAATATGTTCAGGCGCGGAACTCCCGGCCACGGCTCACCCTCATGTGCCTTCCGCTGCGCATCCACCTGCTCCTGATGTGCCTTTGCCTTCTGCTCCTCGAGCTCCTTTTCCTGCTGAGCCGCCCGGCTTTTCCCGCCGAACAAATCCATCCATGCCATCTGTCATCTTCCTTTCCTGCAGAATTTCAATCAACAAGTATACCGTATTTGCAGCTGTTTATCACCTGTCGATTTCAACACGAACCGCCCGCCTGCGAAGTGCCAGATAGCAGACAGCCTGCATTGCGATGGTGAAAATCCAGGAGGCCGGGTAGGAAATGAAAAGGAAATCCAGGGATCTGCAGTGCGGAAAGAAGCCGTAAATCCATACCACGCGTGTTCCGACCGTTCCGATGATCGAGAGGATCATCGGGGCCAGCGAATATCCCATGCCGCGCATGGCCCCGGGGAACAGATCCATGACCCCGCACAGGAAATAGGTCGTCGTGGTATAGGACAGGATGTCCATCGCAGCCGCAATGACCTCTGCGTCCTCCGTATAAATTTTCAGCAGCTCCGGTCCAAGGAAATACCCGCCGTATCCCAGTACGAGAGACAGAACCACCGTAAAGCCAAGGCACTCCAGGAG
>CAVKMX010000042.1:0-9631 GCA_963657295.1 Clostridium sp. CAG:302 | reverse complement strand
CTCCAGGAGAACCCGGTTCATTCTCTTCCATTGACCTGCTCCGTAATTCTGGCTCGTGAAGCTCATGCAGGACTGAGTCACCGAATTCACGGATGCATACAGAAATCCCAGAAAATTGTTGGCCGCCGTATAACCGGCCATCGCAGTGGCGCCAAAGGAGTTCACTGAAGACTGCAGCAGCACATTTGAAAAATTAATCACGGTTCCCTGCACACCGGCCGGTATACCGATCTGCAGGATGCGCTGCAGACACCAGCCGTTGATCGCAAGGTCCCGCACGCGGAGCCGGTACGGAGCCTGTGTCCGCACGAGGCACAGGAGGACCAGCACGCAGGAGATGCACTGAGACACAACGGTCGCAATTGCCACACCGGCGACCCCGAGATGAAAAGCTGCCACCAGGAAGACATTCAGTCCTGCGTTGATCAGACCGCTGACGACGAGGAAGGCCAGCGGCCTCCTGGTATCTCCCACTGCACGCAGGATGGCCGCGCCATAGTTGTAGAGCATGAAAAATGGCATGCCGAGGAAATAGATACGCATGTACAGCACAGATTGGCCGATGACATTTTCCGGAGTCCCCATGCATTCCAGCGCCCATCGGGACAACAGCTGTCCCAGTGCCGCCATGGCAATGCCGCTGACACCGGCCACCAGAACAGAGGTGTGCACTGCATTGGCAACATCCTTCTGCTGGCCGGCCGCGTAGGACTGTGCCACCAGAACGTTGGTACCCTGTGACACACCGATGAACAGATTGATGAAGACGCTGATCAGTGCCGTGGTGGAGCCCACGGCCGCCAATGCCGTGCTGCCGCTGAATCTTCCCACAACGATGATGTCAACCGCATTGAACATCAGCTGCAGAATTCCGGAGAGCATGAGCGGAACCGCAAAGGCAATCAGCTTCGGCAAAAGCGCCCCGCTGCACATATCCATTTCATATTTACCGCCCATCACCGCGCCTCCACGCCGACACGTTCATAAGCCAGACGCTCGCTTCCGTCCTGCACATGGATCACGCCGCAATAGGTGAAGCCGTTTCGCAGAATCTGATGCTGCATCGTCAGATTCCTGCGATGCGTGTCCATTCGAAGGTGCGGCATCTGTTCCGCACAGAAGCCGACAATTCTGCGCATGAGGCCGTGCTGTGAGCCGTCACTGGCCACCCGATGAATGACGCCGTAGGGCGCAGAATCTCTCCATGCTCCTTCCTCGATACGGCGGTAGGTGGGGTCCTCCATGACCGCAAACATGAATGCTCCGCAGATATGTTCCCTCTCATCCGTCAGTACATACAGAAATCCGTTCCGGATGTCCTCTGCAAGGAGCTCTGTCTGCGGATAGCTGTCCCCCCACTGGTCCGGATTCCCGCTGCAGCGCATGTATTCCCTGGCCGCCTCATAGACCCTCTCGATGGAGGGCAGGTCCTCCGCGGCGGCAATTCGTATTGATATTTCCGGCATCTCGGATCAGGCCTTCCTTTCTCTGCTGTCTCTGCTGCAGTCTCCCGCTTCCTCGCGCAGCCGCAAAAAAGCCTCTCTTCCGGCCGCTGTCCGATCATCTTGAAAATCAAGGTACGGATGCCGCACAGAAGGAGGCACACAAATTAATAACAGGGCATCTGATATCTGTTCAGCGCCTATGTCATCCCGTTCAGCTTATCCAGTATCCCGGAGGCCACCCCGCACCGGTCCGGCATCTTGCTGCCGTCCCGAAGATCGCCCTCGAGCTCAATGTCAAAGCAGCGGTCCGCGAGCTCCAGAAGCTGTTCATCGCTCAGCCGTCCTGCCGACTCCGACGTGATGCCGAATTCCCGCTGCAGAAACTCCAGTTCCTTTTCGGTGAAGGTCATATGCATTCCTTTCTGCCCGGATCACACCGATCCGCCGCATTCTCTGCCGCTCTTCGGCGCAGCTCCGACAGAAAGTCCTCTTCACCGGCGCCTTCTCTAATTCTGGCTGTCATCCTCATTGTCCCTCCGGGAGAGGAAGGAGGGGATCACGATATTCTGCGTATCGCCGGAATGAATGCTGCTGGGATTAAAGCGGAACTGCTGTGCCTGATACGTCGGCTGCGGCTGTACATTCGGCTGCTGACCGTATCCTGCCCCTGCCTGTGTCCCCGGTGCATAATTCATCGTGCCGGCGCCGTATCCTCCCTGGCCTGCACCGAACTGTGTGGCATAGTTGGCACCGCTCGGCATTCCGTTCTGCACATATCCTCCCTGCGGCTGCACATTCGGCTGCGCATACGGATTGGGCCGATAGACGCCTCCTGCCTGTCCCTGATTGACGCCCGCTCCATTGAAATTCGGATTCGGGGTAAAGGGCTTTCTCTCAAAGGGATTCTGCTGTGCCTGCGCCTTTTCCTTCTCCTGCTCTTCCTTTTTCTTGCCCTGTCCGATGCCGGTTGCAATGACCGTAACAACGCAGCTGTCGGAGCTCGTCTCGTCGTATTTCGCTCCGAAGATAACATTGATGTCATCGCCGGTAATATCGCGGACAAAGGTTGCGGCATCATTGGCATCAAACAGCGAGATATCGCCGGAGATGTTCAGAATAACATCCGTTGCTCCGTCGATGGACGTCTCCAGAAGAGGCGACTCCACCGCCATCTTCACCGCATCCGTTGCCTTGTCATCCCCCTTGCCGTAGCCGATTCCGACATGTGCGATGCCCTTGTTGCGCATCACCGTCTGCACATCTGCAAAATCCAGGTTAATGATCGAAGGAACATTGATCAGATCCGTTACGCCCTGCACGGCCTGCTGCAGCACCTCGTCTGCCTTTTTGAGTGCATCCGGCAGTGTCGTTCTCCTGTCCATAATGTCCAGAAGCCGGTCATTCGGGATGACGATCAGGGTATCCACGTTCGGCGTAATGTTCTCAATGCCGAGCTTTGCCTTATCCATTCTGGCCTTTGCCTCGAAGCCGAAGGGCTTTGTCACAACGCCCACCGTGAGGATGCCCATTTCCTTGGCAAGCTTGGCCACAACCGGTGCGGCGCCGGTGCCGGTGCCGCCGCCCATTCCGCAGGTGACAAAGACCATATCCGCACCCTTCAGGGCTGCGCTGATCTCCTCGGCACTCTCTTCGGCCGCCTTTGTCCCAACCTCAGGATTGGCACCTGCTCCCAGTCCTCTTGTCAGCTTAGAGCCGATCTGGAGAAGCTTGGGCGCCTTGCAGCGCTGCAGTGCCTGCACGTCCGTATTCACACCGATGAATTCCACGCCGGTTATCTCTTCCTCAACCATTCGATTGACAGCGTTGTTGCCGGCGCCGCCGACACCCACAACGATGATCTTGCAAGCGGTTTCATTTGCGTCAGTCTTGATCTCCAGCACGATAGTGCCTCCTTACTGTTTGTTATAATCCCAATCCAATGCAACCAAACAACGTGTACTGCAAACCGGACGAGCCGGCGTATCTATTCAGGGAATCGGGCCTGTATATCTCCAATTTTCCACTTGTAAATATACAATCCAACTCCGGAATAATCAATAAAGATGAAACAACGAATTCTATCTTTCCGTAAAGGTTATAAAATCTGTATCGGGTGTATATTCTGACAAATCCACCGTTCCGCTCCTGCCTTCCAGCGACGGCAGAATTCCGGCCAGATTGGACAGCTTCTCATCCATATATTCATCCTCTCCCAGACGCACAACAACCTCGCCGAAATACGCGGTGATCTTCCCGCCCTGTCCCACATAAAGGCGGTCCGCCGACAGCGCATGCTTGCTCAGAAGCTGTGTCGTCTGCAGGATACGGGTGAAAATACTCTCATCCTCCACCGGCAGCTTTTCATTCAATGCAATGTAGGAAAAGGTCAGACCCGTCACCTCCGGAATTCCGTCCAGCTTCTCCGCAGAGGACTCTACCACCATGCCGTTCCGGTCAAAATACATATATCTTCCAAGGTACGTCACATAGCCGGCCAGGGATTTTTCATAAACGGTTACATGAATGGCATCCCTTGAGAGCACCTCTATGTCCATGGTTTCTATGAACGGAATGTCGGAGAATTTCCGTGTGCCGCTCCGCAGTGAAATGGCAAGCGTATTGTCTCCCAGAATGCCTTCGGTCGCATATTGCCGAATCTGTTCATCCGTATAATGTGAGCTCCCTTCCACCGTTACGAACCGTACCCGGAAAAAGCTCAGCAGGAAAATCAGTCCGCCGGCCGCAGCCAGAATCACCAGCAGAACGACGGCGCGGATCCGCAGCCTTCGCCCCCGGATCCGATCCTGTATATAGAGGGCAGCGTTGTCATAATCCTCTCTGCTGCGTCTCATGTCTGTCTCATCACCTTCCTTCCAGCCGGTTCCTCTGCAGCAGCCGCAGGATTTCCTGCCCTCCGGTCGTCATTTGTTCCCTGATGCATTGATCCTGGCCACATTCAGCACCAGTCCGATCTCTGCCATCAGAATGACAATGGAGGATCCGCCGTATGAGAAAAACGGAAAGGTTACTCCCGTATTGGGAATGGTATTGGTCACCACCGCAATGTTCAGAATGACCTGCACCGCGATATGCGTCATTACGCCGATCGTCAAGAGCGATCCGAACATGCTCGAAGCGTTCATGGCCACCATCATAAAGCGCCAGCACAGCAGCATGAACAGCAGGATGATGGAAACGGCGCCGAACAATCCCAGCTCTTCGCAGATGATAGAGAAAATCATATCATTCTGCGCCTCCGGGATATAGCCAAGCTTCTGCATGCTCTGTCCGAGCCCTTTGCCGAAGATGCCGCCGGAGCCCACGCCATACAGTCCCTGCAGAACCTGATACCCCTTATCATCGGCATAAGCTGCCGGATCCAGCCATACCAGGATTCTCTTAAAGCGGAACGTCCAGGAACCGCTTGTCTTCACCGCGATGAATACTGCACCCGCGGCAAGTACTGCCACTGCAAGGAACAGCAGCAGATACCTCCGGTAATGCTCATCTGTGACATACACCATCCCGAGAGCTATCACAAGGACAATGATGGCCGAGCTCATGTTCCGGGTAATCAGGAGAATCAATGCAGACTGCAGAGCCGCCGGCAAAAGCGTCAGTCCGAAGCCCTTCCAGGAGCGGAAAATCGCCCGATTGGACTGACAAAGCCACACTGCCGTCACCAGGAGCACCGCAAATTTCGATATTTCTGCCGGCTGTACGGATACCGGGCCGATGTAAATCCACCGCTTTGCGCCGTTTGCCTCGGTGCCGAAGGGAATGACCAGGAGCAGCAGTGCAACCGAAAATAGATAGAGCATTCCGCTGCATTTTTCCCAGACAACGAGCGGGATCCGCGACACCGTCAGCATAGCCACCAGGCCCACTGCCGTTGCCGCCGACTGCCTTTTCAGGTAGTAGGCGGAGTCGCCGAAATCAAGTGCCGCCTCATAGGAGCTGGTGGAATACAGCATCACCAGTCCAAATGCGACAAAGAATAAAATGATCAGAATCAGAGAATAGTCTCTGGCCGGCTTCCTGCGGATGTTCACCTGCTGCAGGCTGCCGCGCCCCTGACGATCCGTCCGCTTTCCCTTTGCTCCGGCTCCCCGGTTTCTGTTCTGTTTGTTCGTCTGTACCTTCTGCGCCATAAGCCTGCTACTCTGCGCCGGCACAGGCAGCCCCGTGCCGCGCAACCGCTTTACCACAATCCCAGGAGCGCCGCAGCGCTGCAAAGAACCGTGATGATGGTGAAAAGTGCCACCACCTGAACCTCACTGCAGCCCCCCAGCTCGAAATGATGATGAATGGGGGCCATGCGGAACAGCCGCTTTCCGTGCGTCTTCTTGAAATATGCCACCTGCAGGATCACAGAGACCACCTCCAGCAGGTAGATGAATCCCACGATCGGAATGAACAGAGGCAGCTGCAGCACATATGCCGTACCGACCACAAAGCCGCCCAGCGCCAGCGAGCCGGTGTCTCCCATGAAAACCCTGGCCGGGTGGGCATTGTAGAGCAGAAACCCGAGGAGTGCACCGATCATGGCCGCACCTGCCGTCGCCGCATCGCACACTCCCGCAGGAGATTCCTCTGTCACCACCGCCGCAACGGTAAAGAACAGCGCAACGGCAACGGTAACACAGGCGGCGAGTCCGTCCACCCCGTCCGTGAAATTCGTTCCGTTCACGGTCGCCAGCGCAATGAAGACAAGCGCCGGGAAGCTCAGTACGCCCAGATCCAGCACGGCACCGGCAGCAAACGGAATCTTCATGGACAGCTCGATTCCGTAGAAATGAACCAGAATCAGTCCGAACACAACTGCAATGACGATCTGGAAGAGCATCTTCTGCCTGACAGACAGTCCGTCGCTGCTCTTCTTCCGGATCTTCAGGAAGTCATCCACAAAGCCCACAAGGCCGAAGCCGAGCGTAAGGAACAGGATCGGCAGGACCCTCGGTGACCGCAGGGAGAACACGAGGCAGGAAACGGTCAGGCCTGCCAGAATCATGAGCCCGCCCATATTGGGTGTCCCCGTTTTGGAGAGATGGCTCTGCGGACCGTTGTCCCGTTCCGTCTGCTGTGCCTTGAGGCGGATCAGAACCGGAATCAGGAATTTGCCGCTGACTGCCGACACCGCGAAGGCGATCAGCATGGAAAATACGATATCACTTGCTCCCTGAAAGCTCATTTTGTCCCTTCCTGCCGCCTCTGTAGTCCGCGGCACTGTGCAAAGAGCTGCGGTTTCCCTTGGAAAACCGGACTGCACCGTTAACCGTCATGCATCCTCTCATTGCTGCCCGGCAGCTCCTGTACTCTCATCCTGCGAGCCCTGGGCCGCCGCATCTGCCGTATTCTCTGCCTGGCTCCCGGTATTCCGGGTGACGGATGCCTGTTCCCCGTTCAGATCAGCTGCCACGTTCCCCTCCGAATCCGCCGCTCCGCCGGCATTTCCGGAGGCTTTGCCGGTCCCCAGATTGTCCGGAAGCGCGCTGGAGCTGTACTCATGTCCCGTATTGGGATCCACCAGCTTCCCGGTGGTCGGATTGATGTAGTACCCGGTGGCCGGATCCACCGCATAGGACTTCCAGACCGGTGCGGCGCTTTCGGCATCCTGCGTCTGATCGATCTGACCTTCCTTCGGATTCTCCGAATCCGCAACGCCGTCGTTGTCGGTATCATACAGATCCGCCTTCCCGTCTCCGTCGGTATCTACGGCATCCGTTGTTCCGTCTCCGTCCGTGTCCAACGGCTTATCCGGCGTTCCGTCTCCGTTGGCATCCACGGCATCCGGCGTTCCGTCTCCGTCGGTATCGATATCGCACTGAATCGGCACCGGCACCTGATTGTAATTGGAGGCGCCATAGGCCAGCGTGTTCGAGAGATTCAGCTCCCGAAGCTCCGCCTCTTCCTCCTCCGTCAATTCCTCCGTCATGTAAATTCCCATGTACGGGAGAACCTCCGTCAGGACCTTCCGCACAATGCGCGTCGCATATTTGGCATCATCCTGCGGATAATGATTCGGGCGGTCCACCACCACATAAATTGCGATCTGCGGATCGTCCGCCGGCGCATATCCGATAAAGGACACCACATAATTGGTCTTATCCCTCGGTATTGTCTCAGCGGTTCCTGTCTTGCCGCCGATCATGTATCCGGCCGGCCTTGCCGTTCGGCCCGTGCCGTAATCTCCCGCCACAACCTGCAGGCAGGCCTCCCGGATCTTCGCACTCGTGGTTTCCGATACCGTCCGCTTCAGAAGCTTCGGCTCAATATTCTGTACCGTTGCCCCGCTGGAGCTCGTGATCTTGCTCACGACGTGCGGCTCATAATAATAACCTCCGTTGATCAGCGAAGAAAAGCCCGTGATCATCTGGATCATTGTCACGTCAAAGTTCTGTCCGAAGGAATTGGTGGCAAGGTCAACATCCACCATATTGTCGGCCGTATAAATCAGCCCATCCGTTCGGACCTCCTTGGCCAGGTCAATATTGGTTTTCAGTCCGAAATTAAAGATCCTCTGAAACTTGCAGAAGGTCTCCTCTCCCGTCGTCAGAGCAATGTCCATCAGAACAACATTGCAGGAGCGCTCGATGGCCTGTGAAAGCGTGAGCATGCCGTCTCCGTCGGTATTGTGACACTTGATCTCCCAGCCGTCGATGGTGAGGGAGCCGCCGCAGTAATAGGACTCATCTCCGGTAAGACTCCCCGATTCCAGCGCCGCCGCAAGCGTAAAGGGCTTTGCCGTGGAGCCTGGCTCGTAGTAGGTGGATATGCAGAAATTGTTCCAGAGGGAATAGAGATATCTGGACAATTGCTCGTTGTCCTCTGCGATGGTATCCACATCCTCCCCGGTAAGGAATTCATAGGTCGGGGAATCGGTTTCATCCAGCACCGGCATTCCCACCAGAGGCTCCGGGTCATAGGGATTGTTCGGATCAAAGGTCGGCGCGCTGCCCATCGCCAGAATCTCGCCGTTGTTCACATTCTGTATGATGCAGCCTATATTGCGGGCCCCGTATCCCTCGTGATAGTCTCCGTCCTGATACTCATCCATGAATTCCTGGAGGTACTTCTCCACGATGCTCTGGATGTTCGCATCAATGGTCAGCGTCAGGTTGTTGCCGTCCTCCGCCGGAATGACCGTCCTCTCCAGATCGGAGCTGTTGTTGAGATAGCCGTACTCCCGTCCCGAGGTTCCGTTCAGGGTTTCATTGTAGTATTCCTCCAGTCCGAACGCACCCTCGTTGCTGCTGTTGGCATACCCCAGCACATGCGCCAGAAGCGTTCCGTTGGGATAGGACCGCGTATAAGAGGACTCGAACCAGATTCCCTGAATGTTCTGGTATTCCTCATTGGTCTTCTGTGCATCCTCCAGCTGTGTCTGCAGACTGGCCAGCCGGCTCTCGTCGTTGGCACCGGATTTCTCTGCAGAGATTTCCTTTTTGATATTGCTCACTCTCTCTGCGGCATCCAATATTTCCTGCTCGTAGGCCGTCTTTTCGGCATAGGTCAGGCCTTTTCTGGCGATGTAATACCGCGAATCCGGATTGTCATGAATGTATTGTGCGATGGTGTCGCGGTCCAGTCCCAGTCTCTCGCAGGCTGCAAGCGTGGGCTCCAGATAGATGCTGGTCTCATTCTCGTCGGTCGGGCCGTTGTTGATCTGATAGGCATCAACGATCACACTGTAAATCAGCTCGCTGGTGGCAAGGACCGTCCCGTTGCTGTCCGTGATGGTCCCCCGCCTGTAGGGCAGTTCCTGGGAGTCATACGACTGCTGGGACAGAATCTGCTTTTTATACTCGTTCCCGTTGTCACGATTGATCATGACCAGCCGGAGAATGAGTACGGCAAAAGCCAGCAGCACCAACCCGAACAGCACCACCAGCTTTGTCTGCATTCTGCTATCAAATTGTCTCCGGAGGAGCCGGCGTGCCGGATCTTCGCTCTGTCCTCCGTTCTTTTTATCTCCGACATTCCTTCGATTGTTCGGCATCTTGTTCCTTCCGTCACGAATCATTGTCCGAGCTGTGTCACCTGCCGCACATAATCACCGGAGCCGCCGTCATAATTGACGATCTGATCTTCCTGCGCATAGGTCATCCCCAGCTTGGTGATGGCCTTATACTTGATGTCGTCCAGATTGACGCTGGAATTGATCTGTGTCTCCAGCTCATCATTGT
>CAVKMX010000041.1:0-18150 GCA_963657295.1 Clostridium sp. CAG:302 | reverse complement strand
CAATTCATCCATATCCACCTTCACATTCACATGATGCTTCGCTTCGTGAAGTTTAGACAAAAGACATACCGTCTCAACGTGTACCGTATGCGGGAACTGATCCACCGGCTGCACCCTTCGGAGCTCGTAGCCGCCTGCTGCGAGCACTTTGCAGTCTCTTGCCATCGTGGCCGGATCACAGCTGACATAGACAATCCGTTTCGGCTGCACCTCCAGAATGGTCTGAAGACATTTCTCGTCGCACCCCTTGCGCGGCGGATCCACAACAACCACATCCACGAAGCTTTCCCCGGGCACCGCACTGTCAGCCTTCGCTGCCGAACCGTTCTGTGTCCTTTCGATTTTCTGCTGCTGCACGTAGGCCGGCACCACTTCCTCCGCCTTGCCCGCATGGAAGGAGGCGTTTGCAAGTCCGTTGCATGCTGCGTTCCGTCCGGCATCCCTGACCGCCTCCGGGATCACCTCCACACCGTATACCTCGCCGGCATCTGCCGCGAGAAAGCACCCGATGGTGCCGACCCCGCAATACAGGTCCCACACGATTTCCTTGCCGGTAAGCCCCGCATAATTCCGCACCAGGCTGTATAATCTCTCCGCCTGTATCGGATTTACCTGATAGAAGGAAACGGGTGAGATCTGGAATTGCACCTGACGGCCGGTACGGCGGAATTCGGTGTTTCCTTCTCCCGTCTCCACATCCATCACATGCATGACATCCGTGATGGTGCTTTTTCCCCACAGCGTGCGCGTTTCCCTGCCCAGGATGACATTGCTGCGCGCCGTGTTGGTATTCAGACAGATGGCAGCGATTTGGGGCCGTACGTTCCCCGCTTCCTCCGCCGGCATCGCGTCCTCTCCCGCCGCCAGACTGCATGACAGGAGTCTCTTCGTCAGCTCCTTTTCGTGGGGCAGACGCGTTCCGTTCACCACCAGACAGACCATGACCTCTCCCGTGTACCAGCCGCTGCGGATGAGAACATGGCGGATCTGTCCCTTTCCCGTTTCTTCCTCATACGCCGTTACTCCGTAATCGGCCATGTACTGCAGAACCGTTTCCAGGATTTCGCGATTTGCCGCCGGTCCGGCAAGGCAGTCTGCAACGGGCACAATGCTGTGGGTGTGTCCGGCATAAAATCCCGCCGTCGGTTTTCCGTTCCGCAGGCCGACGGGAAGCTGTTCCTTGTTGCGAAAGCGCCAGGGGTTCTCCATCCCGATGACAGGATGCAGCGTTTTCTGTACCTCCTCCTCGGAAAACCCGCCGATGCGCAGCAGAACATCCCGGACTTTTTTCTCCTTAAACACAAGCTGCTGCTCATAGGACAGCTCCTGAAGCTGACATCCCCCGCACTGCCTCGCCGAGGGGCACCTTGCGGCAACGCGAAAGGGCGACGGCTCTGTCACCTGCAGGAGTCTGGCATAGCCGTAGCCCTTTTTGATCTTCATGATCGCTGCTGTTACAACATCTCCCGGCACCGCATCCTTGACAAACAGCGTAAAGCCGTCTGCCTTGCCGATGCCGGCTCCGTCCGAACCAATATCGTCAACGCGGACCGAGACGATATCTCCTTTTTGAAAAGGCATGTCTTATACCTCGGTCTTTCGAATGTTGGAATCCAGCAGCTGCTGCCAGCCGAGCCACGGGCTCTCTTCGGTTCCTCTCTCGAACATTTCCTTAAAGATCTCGAGCTTGGCATCCGCATTGTCCGCGAAATTCAGCGCTGCCGCCTCCGCGAGCGCCGGTTTTTTCGGTGAGCCGTATTCGAATTCACCGTGATGGGCGAGAATGCAGTGCCGCAGCTCGGCGGAGAGGACCGGAGGGAAATCCGGGATTTCTCTTATTTTCTCATCAATCATTTCCACGCCGATGATGATATGACCGATGAGCTGTCCTTCGTTGGTGTAATCATTCTGCGGAAATCTTGACAGCTCCTTGGTCTTTCCGATGTCATGGAACAGGGCCGCCGTCAGCAGGAGATCCCGGTTCAGAAAATCATAATTGTCGGCAAAGGCATCGCAGAGTCTCATGACGCCGAGGGTGTGCTCGAGGAGCCCGCCCATAAAGCCATGGTGCACCGTCTTGGCCGCCGAGGAGACCTGAAAGGAATGGATGAATTCCTTGTCCTCCACGAAGAAGCGGATGATCAGCTGCCGCAGATGCGGCTCCTTCACCTTATTGGCCAGACGGATCAGCTCCGTCCACATCTGCCTGCGGTCCTTTTTGGACACCGGAACATACTCAGAAGGGTCATACTCTCCCTCCCGGCAGCGGCGGGCCCTCTTGATGTTAAGCTGATATTTCTTCTGGTAGACCGTCACATCGCCCACGATGTCGATGTAATCCATCTCCGAGAATTCCTCGATGCCCACGCTCCCGGGTTCCCAGATCTTGGCGTCCATGCTGCCGGTCTTGTCCTGAAGGACAAGGCTGTCGTAAGAACGGCCGTTCTTGGCTGTGAGCTCGTTCTTCCTGCGGCAGAGATAAATGCCGCTGACGCTGTCGCCTTCCTTCAAATCCTTGATATACTGCATACTGTATTCCCTTCTGCATCGAATCGATAAACTGCATCTGTCACCGTAAAAAACCGGACAACGGCTGTGTGAATGTGCCTGCAAGCAGTCAATTCACGTTGAAATGTGGCAGGTGCTAAACAGATACGCATACTCTCGATTGTGTCACGGCTTTGTGCCAAATTCAAGTCTTCCCTCCAGCTCGGCCGTCAGACTCACCGAATGGTAACCGCTGCTGCCCCGGCGCATCGCGGTGATGGCCAGCTGCCTTCCGGATCTGCTCTCTGTCAGAATGTCGACAAGATCCTGATAGCTCTCTACCTTCTGACCTCCTGCCGATGTAATGACATCTCCGCTCTGAATTCCTGCATTCATTGCCGGGGAATCCATCTGGGTCCGCAGGATATAGGCACCGGCCGGTATCCCCTGTTCCTCCTGTACCTTCTCCGGAACATCGGTTCCGTGAATTCCAAGGTACCCCATGCGGATCTCGTTGGACATTTTCTCAATGAGCGGCTTCAGCTCCGTGATCCCCATTCCGCAGAGAAGATTCTGGGTGGAGGCTGTCCGGTACTGCATATCAATCCAGCCGACCACTCTGCCGTCCAGATCCACCAGCACGCCGTTTCCCTGCGTACTGCCTGCAATGTCGGTTGTAATCTGCGTCAGCGCGCTGTCTGTGACATCCAGGAGGAGTCCCGCATTCGTCACCATTCCGCAGCCGATCGAGTTCTCCGTCCCTGTGGGGTTCCCGATGGCGATGACCGGCTGTCCCACCAGGTCCTCCCCGGTGCCGCTGCCCAGCACCGCGGCTGCAATCTCCTCATTCTCCGCCACCGGACCGCTCAGGCTGCTCTCCGCGACCCTGAGGATGGTGATTCCCGTCACACTGTCCGATGAGACCAGCTGCGCCGCGGCCTGCTGTCCGTCATGGAACTCCACGCGAATCTCCTCTGCCTCCTCATAGGCGTCTGCCCCCGTCAGAATCAGGATATCCTTTCCGTGAAGGGCCACAATCAGACCGCTCTCCGAGCCTGAGGAGCTGTACACATCTCCCGCCCAGTCATAATCCGATGTGACTACCGTCACCGTCACCACCGATTTCGCAGCCTCCTCCGCCAATGAACGCAGGGCTGCATAGATCTGTCGATAAGACGATAATTCAGACACCTGCTCCTGTGTCTGCTCCTTCGCGGCCATTTCCTCCTGCACCTTTGACTGCACCTCCGCCGCAATGGCATCGGTGTCCACCAGGCTGGCCGCCTTTTTCTCAACCTCCGCCTGCTGAATTTCTTCATCACTGGCGATCATATCCTCCGGCGACATCTCCTCGGTCACCGTTGCCTCCGACAGCGTCACCGGGGCAGTATCCTCCACCGGATTGATCGCCTGATTGATCAGCGGCTCCAGAACCAGGAACACCGTGCAGGCAATGGCGCCGAAGAGTACCGCGAGAAAGGCCGTCACCGCGGTTCTCCGCAGGAACTTCCTCTTGTTCAGCGGACGTTGGCGAATTTCCTCCCGCATGAACTCCATGTTAACCTGCGTGCCGGAAACCGGTCTGGTTTCCTCCTGTTTCTCGTCCTTGCTGTGATTGACAGGACCCATCTCCTTTTCTCCTTTACCGCAGCCTCATCTCCCGGATCCGGCTCCGCAGCGGCAGGATCATCGCCGGATTGACCGAGAGCTCATCCACACCCATGCGCAGCAGTGTCTCCGTAACCTGCGGATTTCCCGCCATCTCCCCGCACACTCCTGTGCGGATTCCCCTGGCCTTTGCCGCCTCAACGCTCATCTGAATCTGCCGCATCACGGCAGGATGAACCTGGTTGAAGAATCTTTCCACCCCCGGGTTCTGACGATCTGCAGCACAGGTATATTGTGCCAGATCGTTGGTGCCTATGGAGAAAAAATCCGCTTCCGCGGCCAGTTCTTCTGCACACAGGGCCGCGGCCGGTGTTTCAATCAGAATGCCCAGGGGGATGTTGCCGGCCATCGGCACCCCCTTTGCCCCCAGCTCCTCGCGGCACAGGGCGAACAGGCGCTTGATTTCCCGCACCTCCCAGACTGCCGTGACCATGGGGAGCACAATCTCCAGCTGTCCGTATACCGATGCGCGCAGCAGGGCGCGAATCTGGCGTTTGAACATATCCTTTCTCTCCAGGCCGAGCCGGATGGCGCGGCAGCCCAATGCCGGATTTTCCTCCTGCGGCAAATTCAGATAGGAGGCTGTTTTATCTGCTCCGATGTCAAAGGTCCGGATGACCACGCGCTTCGGCGCACTCGCTTCGAGTACTCCCCGGTACGCCTCCAGCTGTTCCTCCTCCGTCGGCTCTCTGTCCGCATTCAGATAGAGAAATTCCGAGCGGAACAGCCCGATGGCCTCTGCCCCGTTCTCCATGGCAGCCTTCACGTCACCCGGCACCGCAATGTTCGCACAGACGGCAACCCTGGTTCCGTCCAGCGTGACACTGGGGCTCGTTCGAAGCTTCCGGAGCTCTTCTCTTCGGATTCTCCGCTTTTCCTGCTCTCCCTGCATGTAGGCAAGGAATTCCGCACTGGGATCCACATAAAGCTCTCCGCTCCTCTCGTCCAGAACGGCAAGCCTGCCGTCCCATTCTTCCGAGAGGTCTTCGCAATGCACCAGTGCAGGAAGATTCATCGATCTTGCCAGAATGGCTGTGTGCGACAGCGTGCTGCCCTTCTGCATGACAATTCCGGCTGTGGTCCTTCGATCCAGGCGGATTGCTTCGGACGGCGTAATATCCTCCGCCGCCAGAATCCGCATTTCATTTCCGCCTTCTCCGGATTTCTCTCCCGGCTCATCCTCCGACAGGCTCTGCAGCAGTGCATGCTTGATATCTGCAACATCTGCGCTTCGTTCCCTCAGGTAGGGATCCTGCATCGTCCGAAAGCGCTGCTCCACCTCCTCCATGCATTGCCGGACCGCCCTTGCTGCGGAAAGCTGTTCCTCGAGAATGAGCTGCTGCATCCGCCTCAGCAGGCTCTCCTCGTTCAGGATTTCCGAATACAGACGGAAAATTTCCGCATACTGCTCCCCCGCCGTGAGCACCGCCTGCTGATACAGCGTCTCCTGCTGGTGCTGTACGGCCCGTCTGGCCTTCTCAAAACGGTCCAGCTCCATCGCGGGCTCTCCCGCCGCAAGACCCTCGGCAGCATATTCTCTTGTCCCGCTATATCGGATTCTGCCGATGGCAATGGAGTCCAGAATTCCTGTGCCCGATGCTGTGATCATCTGCCGTCCTCTCGTTATCCGTTTCTGACCGAAATGCCCGTTCTACCTAAAAGAGGACCTGCGGCATATGCCGCAGGTCCTCCGTTCATCATCGCTTCATCTGACGATATCTGGGATCAGAATCTCTGATCATGATTTCAGATCTTGTTGTCAGAGCCCAGTACATCCTTGATCTTATGCTCCACGATAGCCTTTACATTTGCACGGCCGTCGGTGAGATACTGACGAGGATCGAAATGATCCGGGTGCTCCGCAAAATGCTTGCGGACACCTGCTGTCAGGCCGAGACGAAGGTCGGAATCGATGTTGATCTTGCAGACCGCACGCTTTGCTGCCTCACGGAGCTGATCCTCCGGAACACCAATGGCATCCACCAGCTTGCCGCCGTTCTCATTGATGATCTTAACATACTCCTGCGGAACAGAGGAAGAGCCATGCAGCACGATCGGGAAACCGGGAAGGCGCTTTGCAACCTCGTCCAGGATGTCCAGACGCAGCTGCGGGTTCGTGCCGGGCTTGAACTTATATGCGCCGTGAGAGGTTCCGATGGCGATGGCCAGAGAATCCACACCGGTCTTCTCCACGAATTCCTCTACCTCTTCCGGATGTGTATAGAATGCCTTGTCCGCCTCTACCGAGACAGCATCCTCCTGTCCGGCCAGAGTACCGAGCTCTGCCTCTACCACAACACCGCGCTCATGGGCATACTCGGCAACCTTGCGGGAAACCTCTATGTTCTCTGCGAACGGATGGCCGGAGTAATCGATCATGACAGAGGTGAAGCCGTTGTCAATGCAGTCCTTGCAGGTCTCAAAATCTGCGCCGTGATCCAGGTGCAGAACGATCGGCAGCTCCGGATGGAACTCAGATGCCGCCTCTACCAGCTTCACAAGATATACGGAGTTCGCATACTTCCTGGCGCCCTGAGAGGCCTGCAGGATGACAGGGCTCTTCAGCTCGGAAGCTGCGTCGGTGATAGCCTGAACAATCTCCATGTTGTTGATATTGAAGGCGCCGATTGCGTAACCGCCATCATATGCCTTCTTGAACATCTCGGTACTCGTAACGATGGGCATAACTGATACCACCTTTCCTTTGAATAAAGAACAACGTTTGACAAAAAAACTACAATGTCTACAGTCGAAATTATAGCGCAGTCTCCCCCAAATGTTAAGCGGGTCCTGCGATTTTAAGCACGCAAAAACGACGGTGCTTGGGGGAGACCGTCGTTTTCGAGAAGCTGAAACTTCTTATGGGGGTATAGCAAAAAACTTATAATGTATTGGGGGGTTACAACTAGTATACTAGCAGGTGCTCTTTGGCTCGGCAATTCATCATTTGCACGAATTTTACAAAAATGAAACGCCTTTTTTGTGAGATTTTGTATCTGTTCCGCACCTGCCACATTTCAACGTGAATTGCCTGCCTGCAGGCAAATTCACGATTGAAATTGGCAGGCGGCCAAGGCCCGAAGGGCCTCCGGCCAGCCACAGCTTGGTTTTCCTTCGGAAAACCAAGCTGCGGGCGGAACAGTTATGAGCTTTTCACGCCTGTTCCGCGAACAGAGCATCGAATTCTTCCCCGGTGATCTTCTCCTTCTCCAGGAGGAGTGCCGCACTCGCATGCAGCACATCCTCGTGCCGCAGGATAATCTCCCTGGCCTCCTGGTAGCAGCGGTCTATGATGGCCTTCACCTCTTTGTCAATCTCTCCGGCGATGTACTCGCTGTTGCGGGAATTGTGGCCGAGGTCATAGCCCAGGAATACATCCTCTTCCTGCTGCTGATAATTGATGGTGCCGATGCTGGCACTCATGCCGTACCGGGTCACCATGCTGCGGGCTGTGGCCGTGGCCCGCTGAATGTCATTCGACGCTCCGGTTGTTATGTCGTCCAGAATCAGTTCCTCTGCAATCCGTCCGCCGAAGTCCACCATGATCTCGTGGAGCATCTGCCCTCTTGTCGCGAACATCTCATCCTTGGAGGGCAGCGGCATGGTATATCCTGCCGCGCCGACGCCTGTCGGGATGATCGAAACCGTATATACCGGCCCCACATCCTCCAGCTCATGGAACAGGATGGCGTGGCCGCTCTCATGGTATGCCGTGATCCGCTTCTCCTTATCGGAAATGATGCGGCTCTTTTTCTCCGCCCCGAGACCCACCTTGATGAAGGAGCTCTGGATGTCCTTCTGGCGAATGAACTTCCGATCCTCCTTGGCGGCGCGGATGGCTGCCTCATTGAGAAGATTCTCCAGGTCTGCTCCGGAGAAGCCGGCGGTGGTCTGTGCGATTTCCTTCAGATTTACGTCATCCCCCAGCGGCTTGGTCCTGGCATGAACCTCCAGAATCTCCTCGCGGCCCTTGACATCCGGCCGGGCCACTGTGATCTTGCGATCAAAACGCCCCGGACGCAGAATCGCAGGATCCAGGATGTCCGCACGGTTGGTGGCCGCCATGACGATGATGCCCTCGTTGACGCCGAAGCCGTCCATTTCCACCAGCAGCTGGTTCAGTGTCTGCTCTCTCTCGTCATGTCCGCCGCCGAGTCCGGTTCCTCTGCGCCTTGCCACCGCGTCAATTTCATCGATGAATACAATGCAGGGGCAGTTGCGCTTGGCCTCTGCGAACATATCGCGGACACGGCTGGCGCCGACACCTACGAACATCTCCACGAAGTCCGAACCGGAGATGGAATAAAACGGAACGCCGGCCTCTCCCGCCACTGCCTTGGCGAGCAGGGTCTTTCCGGTTCCCGGTGCCCCCTCCAGCAGAACGCCCTTGGGAATTCTGGCGCCCAGTGCTGTGTATTTCTCCGGGGATTTCAGGAAATCCACGATCTCTTCCAGATCGTCCTTTTCCTCTCTCAGCCCCGCCACATCCTGAAAGGTCACCGGATTCTTCTCATCGGCAAGCTGCGCTCTGCTCCTGCCGAAGTTCATCATTTTCGCATTCGCTCCGCCGCCCATCTGCTGCATGCTGATGAGATAGTAGAAGAAGACGCACAGTGCACCGACGATGAGGAGCGGCAGCACACTGGTCACGAACCAGCTCTGCCGCGGGATGTCATTGATCTCCGGAACGATCCCGCCCTCCCGGGTGATCTCCTCTATCCTGGTGACGTCGGTGGCGTACAGGATCTCATCCGTTCCGTCCTTCAGCGATACCTCCGCATATCCTGTGGGGGTTTCCTGATTGGGCGTAATCGCAACGGCCGCCACCTTTCCCTCTGCCAGATCCTCTTCAAAGGCCTCCTGTGTATAATCGCTCTGCCCCTGCCCGTAGCCGCTCCTTGCGAACTGCATCAGTGCGAAAATCGCCATGAAGAGCAGCAGACACATGAACAGGCGGGACCCTGCATTTCTATTCTCGTTATCCAAGGAATTCCTTTCTGCAGCGCTTGCGCGCAGCTCTTATTGCTCTACCACGCCGATATAGGGGAGATTGCGGTATTCCTGATCATAATCCATACCGTAGCCCACCACGAATTTATCGGGCACGGCGAAACCGTAGTAATCTGCCTTCAGATCCACGACACGCCGTTCCGGCTTGTCCAGCAGTGTGCAGTACCGGATGCTCGCTGCTCCCTTGCTCCTGAGGAAGTTGCCGAGGAAGGCCAGCGTCCGCCCGGAATCCACGATATCCTCCACAATGATGACATCCAGCCCCTCGATGGAATCATCCAGGTCCTTGCGGATGCGGACGGTTCCTGTCGACTCGGTGGCTCCCCCGTAGCTTGAAACCTGCATGAAATCAATGGAAACCGGCACCGTAACCCGCTTGGCCAGCTCGCACATGAAAAAGCTCGCTCCCTTCAGAATTCCCACCATGCGGATCTTCCGCCCCGCATAGTCACGGGAAATCTCTGCCGCCAGTTCCCGGATTCTCCTGTCGATCTCATCCTCCGGAATCAGCACCGTGATCTTCTCTTCCATTCCCTACCTCCCAACACCGAATTCACTTCCGTTCCGGGGAAGCGCTCTGTCCCCTGCCTCCGAAGCCGTCCTGCTCCTCCGGGACCGCTGCGTCCCTGTGCAGTGTGAGCTCCAGAACCGTCTTTGTTTCCTCTGTGATCCGGTACTCCCGATGCACCGGTCCTCCCGGCACCCACAGAATTTCTCTCCCTGCCGCAGGCAGGACGATTCTCTCCCGCAGCCCGGCCGGAATCTTCCGGTCCACCATGATCCGCGCCAGTTTCTTGTGCGCGTCCGCAGCGATGGCCATCCGATCTCCCTGCCGCCTTGTCCGAAATGTCGGAAACTGCCCTATTTTATCATAGTCAAACCATTTCGTATATGCGCCCCGGGGGATCTTCGACAGATCCCCTGCAAAAGAAAAGATGCGCGCTGCATACGCCTCCGGTGTCATCGGCAGCCCGGTCCCGTCCTCGTTTTCCCGGCCGCCCCGCTCCTGCCGGCCGGCGATGCGGAAGCGGTCGTAGACCATCCGTGCCTGCAAATTCCCCGGAAGGTCCACGGAGGCCGTGCCCGTCCCTTCCAGCAGTCTCTCCATCTCCTCCACCTGCGAAAAGGTCAGATCTCTTGCGCCTCCCGCAGCCTCCCGCAGCGCGGCATAAAGCACACGCCGTCTCAGATACGGATGGAGACCCAGGAGCTCTCGCCTGCTGTAGGTCTCCTCTCCCCCCCCGCAAAGACAGGCCGACCGGGCCCTTTGGGTTTCCTGCTCCAGGAAGTCCTCTGCCTCCTGCAGATCCTGTGCCGTGCGGCAGATATGCTCCGCGGTCTGCCCGTTCACATGCTCCCTTAATCCCGGTAGGATCACCCCCCGCAGATAATTCCGCGTATATCCAAGGTCCGCGTTGGTCTCATCCGTACACCATGCAATGCTCCGTTCCCGGAGATAGGACTCGATGTCCCGCCGGCTGCAGTCGATCAGCGGGCGGATGATCTGTCCTCTTGTACCGCGGATTCCGGCAAGCCCCGACAGGGAGCTCCCTCTGCACAGGTTGAGGAGTACCGTCTCCGCACAGTCCTCCCGGTGATGGGCAACAGCGATGCGGAAGCCTCCCGGGGCTGCAGCGTTCTCTGTTGCCGCATCTGTCCCCTTCTCCGTCTGCTCCCTCCAGCTGCCGCATTCCTCTCTCATGACCGCGTAGCGGATATCGCGTCCTGTTTCCTCCAGGCCTTGTTTCCGTCCGGCCGCCTCTTTCCGAACGTCCGCATACACGGTGCAAATCGGGATTCCCCACGCTTCACAGCAGGCCTTTGTATAGAGCGCGTCGCGCTCTGCCGTTTCCCGCAGTCCGTGATGAACATGAACTGCGCGGAGTTCCATCTGCAGTCTGCCCTGCAGCTCCCTCAGAACATGGAGCAGGCAGATGGAATCCGCGCCGCCGGAAACGCCGACGATGATACGGTCGCCGGCGTCGATCATATGATGCTGCCGAATGGTGTCATAGACACGATGTTCCAGATTCATTCCTGTCCCTGCGCGGCGGAGATCCCCGCCGGATTCTCCTCGGCCCCGGCTTCCGTGCCCGCAGCCGCTTCGTCCGCCGTCTCCTCTGCAGCGGCAGGCTCTGCGGAATTCTCCGACTCTCCCGCCGTGTCCGCGGCCTTTGCAGAATTCTCCGTTCCTCCCGCCGTGTCCGCGGCCTTTCCGGAATTCTCCGTTTCTCCCTCTGTGTCCGCGGCCTTTGCAGAATTCTCCGTTCCTCCCGCTGTGTCCGCGGCTTCTCCGGTGTTGCGGAAAATGATCTCGCCCTTTTTCACAAGACCGAGCTTCTCCCGTGCCACCTTCTCCACATATTCATCGGTCTGCGTATATTTGGAATACTCCTCCAGCTCCTGCGTTCGGGATTCCTCCGCATCAATCTGCTCCTGCAGGCTGGCCTTGGTCTTCTCGTACTCCTGCAGCTGTGTACGCAGCTCAAAGCCCTTCACGAGAACCCCGGCTACAATCGCGATCATGACGGTTGTGGCCAGAGCCATGCTGAATCGGTTCTGGGCTTTCTTCTGATATTTAATTTTGCGTCTGCCCTTCACCACTGCACGCTGCCCTCTTATCACTCCGCCGCAGAATCACAGATATCGAAACAGCTCGCTTGCGGCATCCTTGCGAACCGTTTCCTGAACGGCGAGAATTTCCGCCTTCACCTCTCTGTCCCCGAAGGAAATCCCGATCACATCGCCGGGCTTTACCTCCGTGCTCGCTCTTGCCGTTCTGCCGTTCAGCGTCACCCGTCCGTTGTCACAGGCTTCGTTCGCAACGGTTCGCCGTTTGATCAGCCTTGAAACCTTAAGATACTTATCCAGCCGCATATCTGTTTCTGCTCTCCTGCAAAAAACGTCCGGAGAATTGCTTCCCCGGACATCGTATCGTCATCTGATCTTCTGTTATCGATGAAACGCCGCAGATCCTATGCGTTGATCTCATCCTTGAGAGCCTTGCCGGCCTTGAACTTCGGAGCCTTGGAAGCCTTGATCTCCATCGTCTCACCGGTATGCGGGTTGCGTCCCTCTCTGGCTGCTCTCTCCGATACCTCAAAGGTGCCGAATCCGACGATCTGAACCTTGCCGCCGTTCTTCAGTTCCTCGGTAACCGTTCCTACAAAAGCCTTCAAAGCTGCCTCAGCCTGCTGTTTGCTAAGATCTGTCGCCTCAGCGATCGCAGCTACAAGTTCGGTCTTGTTCATTTTGTAAATCCTCCTAGATCCATTGTCGGGCGCCTGCCCTTCTATTTCGTTCAGTACATGTCTATATATACGAGGTTTGCCTTTGTTTGTCAAGAAAGCCCTTTGTTTGCAAGGTTTTCCAGCAAATATGCCCTGGTATTGTGCTCCGGGAATTCCAGCACATCATCCAGCATGGAGCGGAGCATCTCTCCCACCTGCGTGCCCGGGTGCATCCCCATCGCGATCAGATCCTTTCCGCTCACGGCAAGCTCCGCCACGGTAAGTGCATCTCCCGCAGACCGGATCTCCTCCCATTCACGCGTCCACCGGTCGATGGCCGCGCGCTTCTCCCCGCGCCGGTAATCCGACTGGGCCTCCAGATCCGCCCGCTTCACCTCCATCAGGAGCGGGAAATTCTCTGCTCCCAGTTCCGAGAGATTCCGCCGCAGATCCGCACAGCTTTCCCCCATGCTCCCATCATGCCAGGCAATCAGCTTTACCACGGCTCTGCGCGTGTCATTGTCGTATTTCAGTCTTCGCAGAATGCCGTCAGCCATTTCAGCGCTCCTGCCGACATGCCCGTAGAAATGATCCCGGCCGTTCTCATCCGTTGTCTTCACCATCGGCTTTGCGATGTCATGCAGCAGCATCGTCAGGCGGAGCACCCGGTCGTTCCGCACCGCCTCCGTCGAATGAATGATATGTTCTCCGACGGTGAAGCAATGGTGCGGGCTGTTCTGCCCACAGGTCATGCAGACCGACAGCTCCGGCAGGAACACGTCCAGGAGACCGAGACGGTACAGCTCCCGCACCTCTCCCGGGTGCGGTGAACACAGGAGCTTCTCCAGCTCCGCGCGGATCCTCTCTGCGCTCACAAGCTGCAGATGACCGCAAAGGTCACGGATTCCCCTCCGAGTTGCATCCTCAATCCGGAAGCCGAGCTGGGCGGCAAAGCGCACCGCCCGCATCATGCGCAGCGCATCCTCTCCGAAGCGCTGCAGCGGATCCCCTACGGCACGGAGGATCCCCTGCTGCAGATCCTCCGCGCCGTGAAACGCATCCACCAGTCCCTCGGACGGATTGTAGGCCATGGCATTGATGGTGAAATCGCGGCGCATCAGATCCTCCCGCAGACTCGGCGTGAAGGTCACCTGCGTCGGATGTCTCCCGTCTGCATAATCACCGTCCAGCCGATAGGTCGTGACCTCGTAGCTGTCCTTTCCTATCAATACGGTGACGGTTCCATGCTGGATACCGGTATCCACCGTACGACGAAAAAGGGACTTCACAGCCTCCGGCGCCGCCGAGGTCGTAATGTCCCAATCATCCGGCGTCCGCTGCAGAAGGCTGTCGCGCACACAGCCTCCCACAACATAAGCCTCATATCCGGCTCCTGCAAGCGTTTCGAGAATACACGCCGCACCGGAAGGAATCTCGATCGAAATTTCCTGTCTTCCCTGAATCAATATGCCTTTCCCCAGTAAACCATCTTGGCTGCCGGCTTCCCGCAGCAGACACAGGTACCTGCGATCTGCTCCTGCTCAAAGGGAATGCAGCGGCTGGTGACGCCGTACCGCTCCTTGATGGCATCCTCACAGGCCCGGTCGCCGCACCACATAGCCTTGACAAAGCCGGTCCTTTCCTCGAACAGCTGCCGGAACTCCTCTGCATCATGAGCAACATAGGTCTTGCTCTTGAGAAGCTCACTGGCGCGGTCATACATATCCTGCTGAATCTGCGGCAGCAGCGCGGCAATCCTGCTCTCCAGCTCCTCAATGCGAACCTCCATCTTCTCCGAGGTGTCCCGCCGCACGATCACGCAGACGCCGTTTTCGATATCTCTGGGACCGATCTCTACGCGAAGCGGAATGCCGCGCATCTCCTGTTCCGAGAACTTGTATCCGGGGCTCTTATCCGAATCATCCACCTTCACGCGGAAATTGGACAGCAGATCCCGCATCGCATAGGCCTTCTCCAGCACGCCTTCCTTTCTCTGCTGAATCGGAATGATGCATACCTGCGTGGGCGCAATCTTGGGCGGAATGACCAGTCCCCGATTGTCTCCGTGCACCATGATCATGGCGCCGATGATGCGGGTGGTCATGCCCCAGGATGTCTGCCACACGTATTTCAGCTTGTTGTCCTTGTCCGTAAAGGTGATGTCGTAGGCCTCTGCGAACTTCTGTCCGAAGAAGTGGCTCGTTCCGGACTGCAGTGCTCTTCCGTCGTGCATCAGCGCCTCAATGGTATAAGTCGCCTCCGCACCGGCAAATTTCTCCTTGTCGGTCTTGCGGCCTTTGATCGTCGGGATCGCAACATCCTCCGCCAGGAAATCCGCATAGACATTCAGCATCTGCTGCGTTCTCTCCTCTGCCTCCTCCTTCGTGGCGTGAATGGTGTGCCCCTCCTGCCACAGGAATTCCCGGGAACGAAGGAACGGACGCGTCTCCTTCTCCCAGCGCACGACCGAGCACCACTGGTTGTAGAGCCTCGGAAGATCCCGGTAGGAATGGACATCGTCCTTGTAAAAATCCGAAAAGACCGTCTCCGACGTGGGACGCACGCACAGCCGCTCCGTCAGCGGCTCATTGCCTCCCGCCGTCACCCATGCCACCTCCGGTGCAAAGCCGTTCACCAGCTCGCCTTCCTTTGCGAGCAGACTTTCCGGGATGAGCATCGGCATGTAAACATTCTGCACGCCGGTCGCCTTGAACCGTCTGTCCAGATGATCCCGGATCGCCTCCCACAGCGCATATCCCGCCGGCTTGAAAATCGTAAATCCCTTGATGTGGGAATATCCGATCAGCTCTGCCTTTGTACACACATCGGTGTACCACTGGGTGAAGTCCTCGTCCATTGAGGTAATTTCAGCCACCAGTTTCTTCTGCTCTGCCATTTGATTCTCCTTCTTCCCCGATTCTCCCGCTCCGCCGCACACCATGTGCGGTCCTCCGCGGCAGATCATCTCTCCCTGTCCGATTCCGTTACCGCCGCTGCCGGCCCGCTTCCGTCGAGGCAGAACATGGTAACGGTTCCCGTGCACAGGAGCCGGTCCTCTTCATCCCGTACATCCACGTCCACCACTGCTGTGGTTCTGCCCCTGTGCACAATTCTCCCGCAGGATGTAATCCTTCCGGAGCCTTTTCCGCTGCGAAGATAATTCACGTTGGCGTTCAGCGTCACATACCTGCGCCCGTCCGCCCGGGCCGTCGTTCCTGCCGTTGTGTCGATCAGCGTGAAGAGCAGTCCTCCGTGCGCCATGCCGTAGGGATTCTCGAATTCGTGCCGCATATCCACATGCATTGCGGCGCTGTCCGGTTCCATCCGGTCGATCACCATTCCATTGTACTGAATATAGGGGATGTTCTGCAGCTTTTTCTTCAATTCCTCCAGCTGCGTCCCGTTCTGTTCCTCCATGCCGGTTCCTTTCCTTCCCGCAGCGCCGTCCGTTCAGAAATTTGCAAAGCTCTCCTTCACTCCCAGGCCCAGACGATTCATGGCAGAGAACACTGCCCGAACGGAGGCCCTCGTGATATTGGAGCTGACGCCGACACCGTAGGTCGTCTTGCCGCTGTGGGAGTCCAGCAGGTGAATGTAGGCCGCCGCCTGGGAATCCGAGCCCGCCTTCAGGGCATGCTCCTCATAATCCAGAATGCGGATATCGTAATCAAACTGCTCATGCAGGCCGCGCCGCACGGCATCCAGCGGTCCGTTTCCGACTGCCGTGAAGCTTCGCGCAATGCCGCAGTCCGTGAATCCCACCGTAACCTGTGTGTCGAACTCGCCGCCGTCTCCGAGCTCCACCACCTGGAGCTTCCGGAAATGGAGCGGCTCCTTTCGATCCAGATATTCCTCACGGAACATCTGCATGATTTCCTCCGGCGGAACCTCTCCCTCCTTCTCGCTGACGGACTGCACCACGTCTGCGAATTCACGCTGCATGGTTTTCGGCAGCTTGAAGCCGTAATAGGTGTCCATCACAAAGGCGACGCCGCCCTTGCCGGACTGTGAATTGATGCGGACGATCGGCTCATACCTGCGGCCGATGTCTGCCGGATCAATCGTAAGGTACGGCACCTGCCAGATCGAAGACTGGCGGCTCCGCATTGCCGCCACGCCCTTGTTGATGGCATCCTGGTGCGAGCCGGAGAATGCGGTGAATACCAGCTTGCCCGCATACGGATGGCGGGCATCCACCCGCATCTTCGTCACGCGCTCGCAGACATCAATGATCTCGTTGATGTTCTCCAGGTTCAGCTCCGGCTCAATTCCCTGAGAGAACATGTTGTAGGCCACGTTCAGGATGTCCACGTTGCCGGTCCGCTCACCGTTGCCGAGGAGCGTGCCCTCCACGCGGTCTGCTCCGGCCAGCAGCGCGAGCTCGGTTGCCGCCACTCCTTCTCCCCGGTCATTGTGGGGATGCACACTCAGAATAATGGCCTCTCTGTTCCGGAAGTGCCGGCTGCAGTACTCGATCTGATCCGCATAAACGTTGGGTGTCGTCATCTCAACCGTCGACGGGAGGTTGAAGATGATCGGATCCTCCTTTGTGGGCTGCCACACATCCTGCACTGCCGTGCACACCTCCACGGCATAGTCCATTTCCGTTCCCGTAAAGCTCTCCGGCGAGTATTCCAGTGTGATCTTCCCGGGGAAATCCGCTGCCTTTTCCTTCACCCAGCGGGTTCCCTGCACCGCGATCTCCTTGATCTCCTCCATGCTCTTCCCGAAGACCACATCCCGCTGCAGCGTGGATGTTGAATTGTAGATATGAACGATGGCCTGACGGCACCCCTCAATACATTCAAAGGTGCGGTCGATCTGCTCCTTCCTGCACTGGGACAGGACCTGAATGCGGACATCCTCCGGTATGAGGTCCTCCTCGATCAGCTTGCGGATGAAATCGAACTCAATCTGGCTGGCCGCCGGAAATCCGACCTCCACCTCCTTAAAGCCCAGTTTCATCAGAAGGTTCCACAATTCGAGCTTCTCCGAGACGACCATAGGGTCCACCAGTGCCTGATTTCCGTCGCGAAGATCCACACTCACCCAGATGGGAGCCCCCTGAATCTCCTTGTTCGGCCATTCTCTCTCCGGATAATGCATGACCGGAACTCTCTGATAACGCTCTACGTTCTTCATCCTCATCCTCCATAACGCAAAAACCTGCCCGGATACAAGCCGGGCAGGTCATCGTTTCCTTTCCTGACGCTATTCTCCAAGTCCGCCTTCAATTAATGCGATCAAAGAGGCCAGAGCCTCCTTCTCGTCCGGACCGTCACAGAAAAGCTCAATTTCATCACCTGATTTAACGCACGCGCCGAGAACTGACAGCACACTCTTCGCGTTCGCGGTTGTATCTCTGAACTGAAATGTGATCAGTGATTTGAACTCCATCGCCTCCTTGCATAGGATGCCGGCCGGACGCAGGTGCAGACCTGTTGGATTCTTAATGATAACCTTATGACTAACCATTTACGTTTCCTCACCCTTTGGGAGACGCCGATCAGCTCAGCGCAACTGTTCAGCACCCATCTCGATTTTCCTTCGGAAAGCCTCGATGCGGCATCAAAGCGTGTTGACTATGATAGCAGATTCGGCCTGCTGTGACAAGACGCCCGGCCGGCGCGTCGGAAGAGCTCCTCCGCATCTGTTACTGTACAGACGCCCGCCGGTGACGGGTCCTGGCGGAGCTGTCCATCCTGGGGACGTTCTCACTCCGTGCGAGGACCTAGCGGTGCTAAGCTCACATAAG
>CAVKMX010000040.1:2795-18356 GCA_963657295.1 Clostridium sp. CAG:302 | reverse complement strand
CCCAGGACGGACAGCTCCGCCAGGACCCGTCACCGGCGGGCGAATGAACTGTAACACATGGCTTGACTGCCTGCAGGCGGATTCGCACAGGGGGACGGGAAATGAGAAGGAATGAGGTGAAGAGAAGCGAAGGCGGAGGGGACGTGCCGATCCGGGGGGAGAGCAGAGCAGTGCGGAAGGCAGGGGTACACTGCAGCAGTGCGGTGCCGGGAGAACGCATCGCATCGCTGGACCTCGTCCGGACCTTTGCGATCCTGTGCGTGGTGCTGATCCATGTGACGCGGAAGCTCTATGTCTTTGAACCGGACCGCATCAATGAACTCTCGGCAGGCAACCGTCTGCTGAGCATCGGCTGCTTTACCGTCGGCAGCATCGGCGTTCCGCTTTTCCTCATGCTGACGGGGTATCTGCTGCTCTCGAGAGAGTATGACAGGGAGAGCGCAAAGCGCTTCTATCGGACGCATCTGCTCCCGCTGCTCGCGGTGTGGGAAATCTGGCAGGTGATCTATGACCTGTTCCTGACGCTGTATATGGGACAGGAATTCGATGCCGTTCTGATGCTCAAGCGGGCGCTGTTCCTGGAGTATGCGGGGATGGAGCACGCCTGGTATATGCCGATGATCCTGGGAGTTTACCTCTTCCTCCCCTATGTGTCGATGGCCCTGCACCGGATGGACGGAAGGGTCCTGAGAGCGCTGCTGGTCATCCTGGTGCTCTACCGCATGGCTGTGCCGGCCGCCGCGGTGTGGCAGAGGGCAACGGGGGCCGCGGACGTGATCTATTCGGCTGTGGATCTTGATTACGGCGGGAGTTATTACGGCATTTATCTGGCACTCGGCTTCTGCGCGGCGCGCCGGCGCGGTGCGCTGGAGGGATGGCTGCGCGGCAGAGGAGGATGGCTTGCCCGCCTTCTCCTGCTCGCTGCGGCCCTCCTTGCCGGCACCGGGTGCGTTCTGATGCAGAGCCGCCTGTATTCCATCGGCTATCTCTATCTTCTGGGGTACGACAACGTGCTGCTGGGGATCCTGAGCGCCTGCACAGGGCTCCTGCTCCTGTCCGTCCGCCTTCCCGGGCCTGTGACCGGAATCCTGCAGCGCACATCGGAGGATGCCTTCGGCGTCTTCCTCGTCCATGAATTCATCATTCTGGCTCTGTTCCGTCACCTGGGGCCGGTCACGCACCGGTATCTGGCGGTTCCGGCGATTACGCTGGGAACGTATCTGCTGTCGCTGGCCGCCGTGGAGCTCCTGTCGGCGGTTCCGTATGTGAAGCGCCTCCTGTGGAAGAGATGAGGGACAAGACAGCAGCAATTTTATCAGTTATATCTGATAAAATTGCTGCTGCGGCGTTCAATTCAAGATGTATCTGTTGGAGCGAATCATCGGCTATGTGATGACCAACGCGGGGAAGGGAACACTTGGCTGTGGTAGGGAACGGAACTGCGGCCCGCATCATCCGAATTCCCGATACAGGCTGTCTCCGTCAATCAGCAGGAATTCGGACGTATCGCGGAAGTCAAAGCCGCCGGTGCAGACGAATCCGATTCCGGAGACCTCAATTCCCTTTGTGTGCCGGAGCTGTTCTCTTTCCTGTTCGCACTCCTGCCGTGTCATCGGACGGTCGTAATATTTGCATTCATAGAAATCGTATCGCTCGCCGGTTCGTCGGATGACACAGTCAAATTCTCCGTTTGTTCTGGTGACCGGATCGTCATACCAGTAGGTGCCGAAGTCCTCGATGTCTGCATATTTGCCGAGAACCGACATCCGGTGAAAATACTGCAGTGTCAGACCCTCCAGCCGCCTGCTGACAAATTGTCCGAGGACAGCTTCCATGGTCCTGTCATAAAATGTTTCCTCGCCGATTCTGGCGATCATGCCGGCCGCTCCGAAAATAAAGGAGAAATAGAAGCGCATGAGGTTATCCGTAATCTCATAGAACTGCTTCTTTTTATCATTTTTCCGGTTGATGGGCTCGGTTTTCCGGATGGTCTCCATATCCAGCAGTATTTTCAGCTGCTTATCGAGAAGTCCTGTTTCATCACCGCCGATTCTGTCACGGATTTCCGAGTATTTTTTCCTGCCGTTTCCCAGCACCTCAAGAATTCTCACATCAAAGGTCTTCTGAATCTCCCGGAGCATGATGTTCTCGACGTGTGATCGGATGAGCCCCGTCTCCGGGAGGAGGAGAGATGTAATGTTCTCCCGGAGCGTCTTTCCGGGGGCCAGATTCTCCAGTACGTAGGGGCATCCGCCGAATACGCTGTAGAAGGCCACCTTATCCCGGACCGGAAGATCCGGATAAAATTGCGAGGCTTCGTAGTAATCAAAGTCGTGGAGGTGCTGGATCAGTGAGAATCTGCCGAACAGCGGATTCTCTTCTGTGAGCAGCTCCCTCATGATGTTGATGTACGAACCGCACAGAATCAGCTTGACATTCCCGGGAAGCCGATCGATCACAGCCTGCATATAGGAATCCACTTCATTTTTCTTTCTGGTCTGCTTCAGGTAGGGATACTCATCGATGATCAGCAGGATCTTCTGATCCAACGACTTGAGATAATCCATCATGGCAAACAGAGAATCGAATTTAACATGGGGGAGGGAGAGCGCGTCCGAAACGCTTCGGTAGAGCAGGTCAAGATTTCCTTCGAAGGTACTCGCAACGCACAAATGGTTTATGACAATTCCGTCAAAGGTTTTGGCGGCCTCACGGATCAGGGTGGATTTTCCGACCCTGCGTTTGCCGTATACGAGAACAGCTGTCTTTTTGTGCCAGTTTGCCAGTTCTGCGGTAAGAGCACGAAGTTCCCGCTGACGTCCTACGAACATAGGAAGCCCCTCCTTTCTATACTGAAAAAATTTTCTCTGAATTATTTTTCAGTATATTATAGCCGATCTCTCTCTGCTGTGCCAGCTGCAGGAGGGCAAAGACGTGAAATCGGCTGCCTCCTGCGGCACACAGCCGATGCAAAGGGGCGGGACAGCGCCGGACTCATTCCCCGAGCTTGACCACCAGCACGCCGTAAATGTTCTGCACGGAGCCGGCGGCCGGGTAGGAGGGCATGGCGGCAACCTCCGGGAGGGCGGCGATGGCAGCCTCGGTGTCGTCGGCCGCAAAGGAAACCTCTGTCCGCAGGTAGTTGGAGAAGAAGCTGCGCCAGGATACGCGGGAGAACGAGAGGTCATGGGACCAGTTGCCGTACTGGGCATAGCTGTTGGCCTTGTCGTACAGCGGGGAGGTGCGGAAGGTCCGGGAGGAATGCGGGGAGTCGGTGATGAGGAGCTGCCCGTTCAGAAGATCATATCCCTGCAGGGCTGCCTGCGTGAGAATCCCCTCGGCCAGGGTCTGCGTGGCGCGGCGCCCGGCCAGCATCGCATATTGATCGGTGATGCACTGCAGCGCGCTCCCGTAGAGGATGAGGACAATCCCGGAGACGGCAAGCCCCGTACAGAGCCTCCTGCAGGAGAGGCGCCGGCCTGCCGCACGGCAGGCCATCCTCTGCGGCCCTTCTGCCGGGCGGCAGAGGGCTGCGGAATCCGCCGCAGGCTTCGGAGCAGAATTCGGAGCAAGGCACAGCGGCCGGGCGGCCAGACCGGCAAGGAGCGGGAGGAGCAGACCCATGGAAACGGTCATCTGCATATGGGTCTCCGTATCGGGCGCAGCCAGATAGAAGCAGTTGGCGGCGATGGGCGAGAGCAGGAGACCTGCGGCAAAGAGAAGGGCTCTTCCGGCCGCTCCGGCCCTGCGGCCGC
Source organism: Clostridium sp. CAG:302 (assembly GCA_963657295.1). Lineage (GTDB taxonomy): Bacteria > Bacillota > Clostridia > Lachnospirales > Lachnospiraceae > CAG-791. The sequence continues at coordinate 14,601 of CAVKMX010000040.1, read as the reverse complement.
GCAGAAGGCTCCACAGGATCCGCAATATGCCGGGGAGCAGGAGGAGATACAGGATGAGGACAGCTCTGCTGCCGATCAGCCGGCTGGAGCAGAAGGTCCCGTCGAGGAAATAATGCCGGACGGCAGCATAGCCGTGCGCGGCGGCAGCGGGGAGCTGCTCCAGAAGGTACCGGGGAGAGATGCCGGAGAGCCCCTGGTAGTCGCTGGCCGTCGTGCCGGTGATCCGCAGGGCGGCCTTCATGACCGCAACGTAGAGCACGCCGCCGAGGACAACCGAGGCGAGCATCTGCAGGACAAAGGAGAGACGCTCCCTCTGATGACGCCGGGAAGCGGCGGCATCCACGCTTTGATCCGCCGCTTCCTCTGCAAGGGAGTACAGGAGAAGGAAGAGGGAGAGCAGGCAGGTGCTGCCGATGCCGGCCTGATAGATGCCCATCATGAGACAGATGCTGAGCGCAGAGCCAAGGACGCATCCGGGCGAGAACAGAATACCGCACCTTCTGATCTGCCCGCGGTGAAGGCGCAGGGCATGAACCGGGAGCCAGGGGGCCAGCACGGCCAGCAGGAAGGAGACGGCGTAGCTGATGGAGGTAAAGCTCAGGGACAGCTGGCAGGTAATGCCCACAGAGGACAGGAAGAGAAAGCCCATGATGCAGGTAAGAGGCCGGAAGGAGAGTCCGAGCGCATCCAGAATAAGGAGAAAGGCCAGGACATACACGGCAAGGCTCACCAGAGCCGGCAGAGGATCCAGGGAGATGTCAAAGCGCAGTCTGTCCAGAACCGGGATGAGCCACCGGCCGAGTGAGAGCTCCCAGGCGCCGGAGATGTAGTCATCCTGATTCCAGAGCCCGTCCAGATCGTTGGTGAGCCGCTGCGTGATCAGCGGGAGATTCAGCAGAACCGCATAGAGATAGAGGATCAGGAACGGTTTCCGGTAGGCACGGCTGAGCTGCCGGAGCCTGCGGCAGGGGCGAAGCCCCGCGCCGTCGGAACCGGAAGAGGACCGGAGGAAATCCGGAAAGCTGGTGTGGAAGATCGAATCGGAAGAGTTCATTTGGCAGGGTACCCGTTCCGGCATCTGTCCGGCCGCACCTGGGCCTTCGGAATGCCGTCAGAAATTTTCGCGCATCACAACCGGGATGGGTGCGGAACAGACAACCGGCACGCATCCAGTTGTTCAGTATGTCCCATCCGGTACGAAAACACAACTGCCGCCGGGTTTGTGAAATCCTACAGCGATACGGCACATTATCCGGCATAGTGTTCAGAAACGAATTGTCAATATTTTAACTTTATTAGACGAAACTAACAATATTTTTTTAATTCGAATGTTCAATTTGTGTATAGTGGGGGATATAATAGGTGCAGCTGTCTGGGAAAGCGCTTACAACAGACGGCGAAGGTTATCGTATGAAAGGGGAGGTATCGTACATGTTTTTTCAGAAGAAACATCTGACCAGTATTGATGCCGGGCACTACAAGAATACGTGCGACTCTGCCACTGAGGTCATGCCGCTTCCGTCTGTCGTGAAGCTGTCCATGTCTCAGAACATCGGCGCGCCTTGCAAGCCTCTCGTGAAAAAGGGAGACACCGTCAAGGTCGGTCAGGTGATCGGTGATACGGACGCATTCCTGAGTGTTCCCGTGCATTCTTCGGTGTCAGGCACCGTGACCGGGATTGAGACCATGCGCAATGCCATGGGAGGTCAGGACACGCTGGTGTGCATCGAGCCGGACGGACAGCAGGAGCTGGCAGAAGGCCTGACGGCACCGGTCATTGAGGATCAGCAGAGCTTTGTCAAGGCAATGAGGGCTTCCGGACTGGTCGGTCTGGGCGGCGCATCGTTCCCGGCCTGGGTGAAGTTCAATCCGAAGAATCTCGATGAGATCACGACGGTCATCATCAACGGCGCGGAATGTGAGCCCTTCATCACCTCGGATCACCGCACCATGCTCGAGGACGCCCAGAACGTTCTGGACGGCGCGGCGGCATTGAAGAAGTGGCTGGGAGCGAAGGACGTTTACCTTGCAATCGAGAACAACAAGCAGAACGCCATTGACGACTTCGGCAGGATGATCGCGGAGCAGCACCTGGAGGGGTTCCACGTGTTCCCTCTGCAGGCACGTTATCCCAAGGGCGCCGAGCGCGTTCTGATTTATGAGGTGACCGGCAAGGAGTGCAAGGCCGGGGTTCTGCCCGCGGCACTGGGTGTCATCGTATCCAACATTACCTCGGCTGCCTTTGTGGGACAGTACCTGAAGGACGGCATTCCGATGGTGAGGAAGCGCCTGACCGTAGACGGCGATGCGGTTGCCTGCCCGAAGAACGTGATGGTTCCCATCGGCACGCAGGTGCATGACATCATCGAATTCTGCGGCGGCTACAAGGAAGAGCCGCGCAAGATTCTGCTGGGCGGACCGATGATGGGACGCGCGATTTTCACGGACGCGGTGCCCGTCGTCAAGGCCAACAATGCCATTCTCGCATTCCGGAAGGAGACCGCAGACATTCCGGAGGAGACCGCCTGCATCAACTGCGGCCGCTGCCATACGGCCTGTCCCTTCAGCCTGCTGCCCGCGCATTTCGCAGACGCTTACAAGAACAGGGATGTGAAGACCCTGAACGATCTGCAGGTCATGCAGTGCATGGAGTGCGGGTCCTGCTCCTATGTCTGCCCGGCACACCGCCCGCTGGCCTTCTATAACAAGCTGGCGAAGAATCTGGTAAAGGAGGCTGGTAAAAATGGCAAATAATGAATTCAGAACCGGTCTTGCCGTGTCCTCGTCCCCGCATTTCGTGACGAGCCTGGACACGAGAAAGACCATGTGCTGCGTCGTGCTGGCACTGGTGCCTTCCATTGTCATGGCAACGGTATTCTGGGGAGCAGGAGCACTGCTGCGCGTTGTGCTGGGTGCGTTTTTCGCCTTCGCCTCCGAGTATCTCTACAACAAGGTGATGCATCATGAGGATACGACACGCGACTGCTCGGCCATCGTGACGGGCGTGATCCTGGCCCTGAATCTGCCGGCGAGCTTCCCCATCTGGATGGAGGCCATCGGCTGCATCGTCGCCATCGTGATCGTGAAGTGTCTCTACGGCGGCATCGGCAAGAACATCGCCAATCCGGCCATCGTCGGCAGAATTGTGCTCCTGCTGTCCTTCACCTCCTATATGACGTCGTGGCCTCTGACGAATTTCCAGAGGGCTGCGGCGGATGTGGATGCCGTGACCGGCGCAACGCCCCTCGGGGTTCTCTCGGACGGCGGGCAGCTGGCTTCCCTGAAGGATATGTTCCTGGGCAACATCGGCGGCGCCATGGGCGAGACCTGCACCATTGCGGTCCTGATCGGCGGCATCTTCCTGATCTGGAAGAAGATCATCAGCCCGATCATTCCGTGCACCTTCATTGCCACGGTGTTCCTGTTCTCTCTGATCTATTACGGCGTGACCGGCGGCGCAGGGGATTACAATGCATGGCAGATGGCCCTGTATCAGATTCTGGCAGGCGGCGTGTTCTTCGGTGCGTTCTTCTGTGCAACGGATTATGTGACGTCGCCCGTTATGGACGCCGGAAAGGTGGTCTACGGCATCGGCTGCGGTCTCTTTACCATGATCATCCGCCTGTTCGCCTCTTATCCGGAGGGCGTGTCCTTTGCCATTCTGTTCATGAACATTGTGACGCCCCTGATTGACCGCGCGGCGATCCGCAGCTTCTACGGCATCGGTGCGGCTGAGAAGGCCGCGAAAAAAGCGGCGAAGGCGTCCGCAGAGGAGAAGGGAGGTGCCAGGGCATGAGCAGCACAAAGGTACAGGCTTCCGGCACGAGTGCCGGGAAGGAGTACGTATATCCCGTTGTCATTCTGGTGGTCATCAGTGTGGTTACGACAGCACTTCTGGCCGTCACCAATTTTGTTTCCTCGCCGATCATCGCTGCGAACCAGGAGGCCTCCGCGAATGCAACCCGCAAGGAGCTCCTGACAGAGGCGGATTCCTTCACCCTCGTGGAGGGAGATTACCTCACGAGCTCCGATCAGTCCGCGAAGGTCACGGCGGTCTATGAGGCGGACAACGGCGTCGGGATGGTTCTCACCGTGGTCACCAAGTCCTTCGGCGGCGATCTGACCATGATGGTCGGAATGGACGCGGAGGGTGCCATTACCGGCGTGGAGGTGACAGATAGCTCCGATACACCCGGTGTCGGCTCGAAGGATACGCAGCCGGAATATCTGGCGCAGTATGACGGCCTTACGACGCTGACATCGGAGAATGTGAAGAAGGAGACCAGCGTTACCTCCGATGGAACGGCCTTTGAATACATCACCGGTGCATCGGTATCCGGAACCGCCATTCACAAGGGCGTCTATCTGGCACTGGATCAGTTCAATGCGTTAGGAGGTGTCAGATAATGGCAAAATCCGTGCAGAACAAGAAATCAAAGCTCAGCATCATGACCAACGGTCTCATTAAGGAGAATCCGGTTCTGGTGCTGGTCATCGGGACCTGCCCGACGCTGGCAACCTCTACCTCCGTAGAGACCGGCCTGGGCATGGGACTTGCGGCAACCGCTGTCCTGATCTGCTCCAACATTGCGATCGCAGCGCTCCACAAGCTGATCCCCGACAAGGTCCGCATTCCCTGCTTCATCACCGTCATCGCGGGCTTCGTCACCATCGTTCAGATGCTGCTGCAGGCGTTCGTGCCGTCTCTGTACTCGGCACTGGGTCTGTATCTGCCGCTGATCGTCGTGAACTGCATCATCCTTGGCCGCGCCGAGATGTTCGCGTCCAAGAATTCTGTGGTGGATTCCGCCCTGGACGGCCTGGGCATGGGCCTTGGCTTTACGCTGACGCTGTGTGTCATGGGCTCCATCCGTGAGATCCTGGGGTCCGGCACGTGGCTGGCCGGCGACTGGTTCGGACTGGCAGAGGGCTTCAAGGGAATCCCGATTCTCTCCAATTTCATTCCCGGCATGTCGATCATGACCATGGTGCCGGGCGGCTTCTTTGTTTTCGCTGTGGTGATGGCTGCGGTGCATTATCTGACAAGGGATAAATCGAAGATCCGCAAGGACTTCGGCTGCAGCGCCTGCGCGATGGAGGGAACCTGCTCTCCGGAGAAGAAGGCGGCGGAGAACGGCGCCTGTGCGACGGAGGATCCGAAAACGGCAGAGGCCATGCGGATCGTAGCGGATGCCAAGGCCGGCAATAAGGAGGTGAAGTGATCATGAGCTTTACCAAAATGATTCTGATCATCGTTTCGATGGTCCTGGTGAACAACTATCCGCTGGCTCAGTTCCTGGGAATCTGCCCGTTCCTGGGCGTTTCGAAGGATCTGGACAGCGCCAAGGGCATGGGCATTGCTGTAACGCTCGTTATGGGCATCGCCTCCCTGGTGACCTTCCCGATTCAGCAGCTGCTCCTTGCCTGCAACATTGAGTACATGCAGACCGTGGTCTTCATTCTGGTCATCGCAGCGCTGGTGCAGTTCATCGAGATGTTCATGAAGAAGAACATGAAGGCGCTGTATGCCTCTCTGGGTATTTATCTGCCCCTGATCACGACGAACTGCGCCGTGCTGGGTGTCTGCATTTCCAATACCGAGGATTATACGGTTGCTGCGGTGGGGTCCTTCGGGGCAGCCTATGTCTATGCCATTTTGCAGGGCTTCGGCGGCGGCCTCGGCTTCCTGGTCGCCATGCTGATCATGGCCGGCGTCCGGACCAAGCTCCAGGATCAGAGCGCCATCCCGGAATCCTTCCGCGGTGTTCCGATTATTCTGACGACGGCAGCCATTCTCTCTCTGGCCTTTATGGGCTTCAGCGGAATGATTTAAGGAGGCGTGAAAATGGATTTGATTCTCATTGCGGTTATTCTGATCCTGGTTGTCTCCTTGATTGCAGGCATTCTCCTGTCCTACGCCTCCAAGGTGTTCGAGGTGAAGGAGGATCAGCTGTTCCTGGACCTTCGCGCGGCGCTGCCCGGTGCCAACTGCGGCGGCTGCGGATATGCCGGCTGTGATGACTATGCGCACGCGCTGGCGGCCGGAGACGGCGAGGCGGTGCCCTGCACCAAATGCGCCGTGGGCGGACCTGCGGTGGCAGAGGAGCTGGCGAAGATTCTCGGAACCTCGGCGGACGGCGTGGAGCGGCAGGTTTCGTTCGTGGCCTGCCACGGCACGAAGGACAACGCGAAGGCTCTGTATGAGTATGTCGGGAGAGTGGAGAGCTGCGCGGCGGCGAAGACCCTGTTCGGCGGCACCAAGGAGTGTGCGTACGGCTGTATCGGCCTCGGGGACTGCGTAAAGGTCTGTGATTTCGATGCCATCCGCGTCATCGACGGTGCGGCGGTGGTGGATCCCGCAGTCTGCACGGCCTGCGGCAAGTGCATCAAGGCATGTCCGCAGCATCTGATTGCCCTGAAGCCGGCATCGGAGAAGGTTCTGGTGCGCTGCTCCAACAAGGACCTCGGCAAGGCAGCCATGGCCGTCTGCAAGACGTCCTGCATCGCCTGCCGGATGTGCGAGCGCTCCTGCACGCACGATGCCGTTCATGTCGTGGACAACGTGGCGGTCATCGATCCGGCAAAGTGCGTCGGGTGCGGCGCCTGCGCGGAGAAGTGCCCGAAGAAGGCGATTGTGAATCTCGCCGCAAAGGCATGACGCGCCGACTGTAATGCCCCGGCGACCGGCAGATGGTATCAGGTCAGAAGTTGATGTCGTTTTGAAGAAAATCTGACGCAGGGTTTCCTGCGTCAGATTTTTTGTACTGCTGCCGCGGACACGGGCGCGCCGCCCGCAGGTTCGAATTTTGTCGCCCTTCTGCGGCGTCAGCTGTTATAATCGGGTCTATGAGTATCACGTCCTGGAGCTTTGCCTTCTTCCTGATTTTGATATTGGTATTGTATTACTCCGTGTTCGCCGGCAGGCGGCAGTGGATCTGTCTGCTGTTGGCGAGCATGGCTTTCTATGCCTTTTCCGGGCCGAAGAACCTGGCTTTCCTGTGTCTGACGGCACTGACCTGCTGGTGGGGCGCTCTGCGCATCGAGAAGGAGCGGGAGGCCTATCAGGCTCTTCGCAGGCAGCGGAAGGCGGCGGGACGGGACCGGCAGAAGGAGGCGAAGGCTGCCATGCAGAGGGAGCAAAGGAGGATTCTCCTTGCGGTGCTCCTGATCAATTTCGGCATTCTGGCGCTGGTCAAATACTGGGGCGTCGCCTTTCACGGGTGGCTCCTGCCTCTGGGACTGTCCTTTTACACCTTCCAGTCTGCGGGCTATCTTCTGGATGTGTACAACGGCAGGACTGCGGCAGAGAAGAATTTCCTGCACTATCTGCTGTTCGTATCCTTTTTTCCGCAGCTGATCCAGGGTCCTATCGGCCGCTACGAGCAGCTGGCCCCGCAGCTGCTGGGGGAGCACAGGGCTTCCTTTGAGGAATGGAAGCGGGGAATGCTCCTCATTGCCTTCGGCCTGATGAAGAAATATGCGATCGCCAACATGCTCTCGCCGGCCATTGCGGCACTCCTGGATGAGCACATCCGCGAGATTCCGGGGTCTGCGGTCATCACGGGGATCCTGATGTATTCCTTCCAGCAGTACGCGGATTTCTCCGGCGGCATAGACATGGTGACAGGTGCGGCGCGCCTCTTCGGCATTTCCCTTGCACCGAATTTCCGCCAGCCGTATCTGGCGGTTTCTCTCGGGGATTTCTGGCGCAGGTGGCACATCTCGCTGGGCGCCTGGATGCGGGATTATGTGTTCTATCCCTTTGCACTGCTGCGGCCGGTGCAGCGCCTCGGGAAACGGATTTCCAAACGCTTCGGCAGGCACCTCGGCGTTGTTCTGCCGGCTTCGATGGCGAATCTTCTGGTGTTCTTCCTGGTGGGAATCTGGCACGGCCCGGAGCTCCATTATGTCCTCTGGGGACTGTACAACGGTCTGGTGATCGCGCTGTCGGACATCCTCTCACCGCAGCTGGAGGGGCTTGGCCGCCGGCTGCGGTTTCCGGCACATCCTGCGGCGGCCCGCAGGGTGCGCATCGTGCGGACCTTTGTGATCGTGAACATCGGCTGGTTTTATGACCGCATTTATCAATGGGGCGACTGCATGCACGCCTTTCGCGCTGTCCTGACGCCCGGCCTGTTCCGGGCAGGGGAGTGGGCGGGCACCATGCAGACGCTGCTCCTGCAGTCCGGTATCCTCTCCGGATCGCGCCTCCTCCTGACCTTTGCCGGAATGGCAGCCCTGACGGCCGTGGATCTTCTCCATGAAAGGGGGCGGACGGTTTATGACAGCCTTGCGGTGCGGCCGCGGATCGTCCGTTGGAGCGCGTATTATGTCATGCTCGTTTTCATTCAGCTGGCAATGGATTTCTCCAATGCCTCCTCGGCGTTTCTGTATGCGAATTTCTGATCGCTTCGTTGGAGTGCTGGAGGCGGATTTCCGATGCATCAGGGGTCCTGCGGGCCCTTGGATCCTCGGATTTCGGAAGCTTCGGACGGACAATTCCGGGGGATGGAATGCAGAGACAGAAAGGGTAGCAAAATGCGTAAAACTGCTGCAGAGCAACACAGCCTCCGCGGAGGAGGAGAACGGGATCTTCGCTTCTGGAATCGCTTTTTCGGAGGGCTGCTCGTCCTTAGCCTGATTCCTCTGGCGATCATTTCCCTTTACAACCATGCAAGTGCGGATGACTTCGCTTTCGCCAACTATCCGCATCACGGCTGGGTGCAGAGCGGTCTCTTGGGCCTGCTGCAGGGCATCGGCCGGCAGCTGCACTGGAGTTATACCTCCTGGCAGGGCTGTTATACGGCGGTCCTGCTGGGGGCGCTGAATCCGGTAGCGCTGGGCGATTCCTGGTATGCCCTGGTCACTTATCTGCTGGTCGGCTTTCTGATCCTCTCCAATTGGATCTTCTGGAGAGAGCTGCTGAAGGACAGGGGAACACGGCACGGCGCGTGCGGGAGCATTGCGGCCTGGATTCTCTCTCTTGCGATGATCCAGCTGATTCCCCGGGCGTTGGACATGTTCTTCTGGTGGGACGGCGCCGTGAATTACCTTCCCTTTTTCGGCATGCTGCTGATCCTGGCGGCGCTCCTCGTGCGGAATCTGCGGCAGGACGGCCTTACGGCGCGGCAGGAGACGGGTGCCGTCCTGCTCTCCTTCGCCGCCATGGGAGGCAATTATGTCACGGCACTGGTCAATCTCCTCGTGCTGGCAGGCTTTGGAATTCTGCCGTTTCTCCTCCTGAAGGGGGAGGAGCGCTCCCGGGGCCGCCGGCGCAGCTGCTATGCGGGAATTCTGCTGTGCGGCTGCGCGGGGCTCGCGGTTTCGGTGCTGGCTCCCGGCAATCTGCTGCGGATGGATCAGGAGGGAGCGAACGGGATCACCTCGATTCCCGCCATGGTGATCCATTCCGTGTATCTGGCGTATGAAAGCGTCGGGGACAGCATGAGCATTCTGCTGGTGCTCCTCCTGCTGCTGGCGGCGCCGTTCCTCTGGCGCTCGTTTGATCCGAAGGGGGAAGAGGCAGCTGCAGCAGACAGTGCCGGAGGCTCCGGGACGGAGCGGCTGCTGCGTCTGCCGGCAGTGCCGGTCACGGCGGCGCTGTTCGGACTCTATGCGGCGAGCTACGCCCCTTCCGTATATGTGTACGGAGACGGCGGCCCCATGCGGATCGAGGATGTGCGCTTTTTCTATCTCGTAACGCTTCTGGCCCTCCTTGAGTGGTTCCTGTTGGGCAAAATCCGCCGGTATCGGGAGAGGCCTGCCGGGGCGAACCATTCCGGCGGCGTGCAGGGCGAAGGAACGGCGGCCCCGGTCGGTTCTTGCCTTCCTTCCGACGCTGTGCAGGGTGGGGCAGGGGAAGGCCCGCCTGCGTGGGCACGCCCGTTCCTGTCCTCGGTTCTGGTGCTGACGGCCTGCTTTGTCCTGCTCTGCTATGTGCTGCCTAGGGAGAACCGGGAGAGGCTCACGAGCCTTTGCGCCGCGAGGTCACTGCTGATCGGGGAGGCGCAGGAATATGATGCGCAGATGCAGGAGAGGCTGGCGGTTCTGGAGGATCCGGCACTGGACGGCGAGGACGTGACCGTTCCGGCCTTTACGGTCCGTCCGTATCTTCTGTTCCTGTACGGACTGGAGCTGACGGAGGATCCGTCCTACTGGATCAACGAGACGGTGGCGGAATATTATGACAAGGGCTCGGTCACCCTTGCGGCGAGTGCGGAGGAATGAGACCCTCGCTGTGCGGGATGTGCGCCAGCAGGAGCCGGGCGATGATGCCGTTGAGGATGCCGGCGGCGATGCCGGAGAGGATCATGACCGGAAAATAATAGAAGAGATTCGCATTGGAGACAAAGAGAACGGCGATCACGAGCTGGCCGAGGTTATGAAGAACGCCGCCGGTCATACTGATGCCATAGAGGGAGAAGCAGTCGGCCTTGCCGGCGGCTTCTCTTTTGCGGTTCACGGCGGTAAGGAGAACCATTCCGGAGAGGCTGAGGGCGGCTCCGGCGATGGAATACAGTGTGCCGAAGGGACCGCTGAAGAGGAAGCCCGCGAGCAGGATGCGGACAACATTGACCAGGAGGGCAGGGCCTGCTCCCATCCGGCAGAGAACAAAGACAATGACCAGATTGGCGAGTCCGAGCTTGACGCCGGGGAGACCGGGCTGAAAGGGGAGAAGGGCTTCGACCCAGGACAGAGCGAGGGCCAGGGATGAGAGCATGGCGAGCAGCGTCATGGAGGGAACGGAAAGCGTATGGTGTTGATCGGATGAAGGGTGCAGCATGGACATAAGGTACGGATCCTCCGCCGTTTGGCAGTGTCAGCGGGAAATGGCGTCATAGGCATCGGAGGCGGAATCGCCGTTCTCCTCGGAGGATCCGGCTCCGCCGGAAGTTTCGGAGGCGCCGGCCCCGCCGGAGCTTTCGGATGCCCCGGCTCCGCCAGAGTTTTCGGATGACCCGGCCCCGCCGGAGTTTTCGGAGGACCCGTCAGAGACGGCTCCTTCTCCGGCTGCGATCTCGACGCTGAGGTGATGGGGAAGGCACACGATGAGCTGACCGGGCGATCGGATGCTGCCGGTCTGAACGCAGACCTGGTTGGAGCAGTCTGCCCGGGTGACGGCGGCCTCCCCGTCTGCAATGGTGATCTCATTGCTCCCGTAATCGGTGTCGACGCGGATCACCCGGTCCGCGGAAAGCGGGCAGGTCTCCCGCAGCTCCCCGTCGACGCGGATCTCAACGATCCGTTCTATGCTCCGTTCCGCGCTCCGTTCATCGCTCCCCTTTTCGGCGCAGCTCCGGAGCAGCGGAGCCGATGCGATGCCTGCCGCAAGGAGGAGAAAAACAGCGAGCAGGAACAGATCGCCTTTTTTTATCTCTTTTAAAATGTTACACTGGACGCGATGCATATCGAACGATTCCTGATGAAAAATAAAATATTATCAGCGAGCAGCAGACATTCGCGGAGGAAACATTTCGCGCTCCGATGCGTATACAGGAGTGCTACCGTTCTGCTCGCGGTGTCTGCCATTATAGCACAGACGGGGTGCGGCCGGTCGGATGGGAGAACGGAGGGCTCGCAGTCGGGATCCGGCTCTGCCCTCGATTCCTCGCGGGAGCCGGTGTCCCGGGAGAGCTTTTATTTTGACACCATCTGCATGATCACGGTGTACGGGATGGAAGAGGAGAGCGGGATGACTGCGGATGCGTGGGAGGACCGCGCAGGAGGAGCCATTGCGGATGCCTTTGCGCTGTGCAGTGAATACGAGCAGCTCCTGAGCAAGACTGTGGAGGGAACTGATGCCACG
>CAVKMX010000040.1:0-2785 GCA_963657295.1 Clostridium sp. CAG:302 | reverse complement strand
TGCAAGGACAGTGGAGCTGATTCAAAAGGGCGTGGAATACGGTGACCTCTCGGGCGGAGTTTTCGATATTACCATCGGAAAGGCGGAGGATCTGTGGGATTTTCACAGCGATCATCCGTCGGTTCCCGGGGAAGAGGCGCTGGCGGATGCGGTGTCCCATGTCGATTATACGAAGATACGGATTGACGGGGACGCGGGGACGGTGCAGCTGGAGGATCCGGAGGCGGAGATTGACCTTGGCGGAATCGCCAAGGGGTACATTGCGGATGCGGTGTCCGTGCGGCTGAAGGAGGACGGGGTTTCCTCGGCGGTCATCAGCCTCGGCGGCAACATTGCCTGCATCGGAGAGAAGGCGGAGAACACGCCCTTCCGCATCGGCATTGAGACACCATATTCGGACCGGACGGAAATTGTGGGATCGGCGGATGGCGCGGATGAAACCCTTGTGACCTCCGGCGTATATGAACGTTATTTTACGTCAGACGGGAAGGAATATCATCATATCCTGGATCCGGAGACGGGATATCCGGTGGAGACGGATGTGCTGGGCGTGACGGTGGAGGGAGCTCTCGGCACGTCTGGAGACTGCGATGCCCTGTCCACCATCTGTCTGGCCCTCGGATCCGAACAGGGACGGGAGCTGATCGAGAACCTGGAGGGGTATGAAGCGGTTTTCATTCTGCGGGATGGATCGGTGGTGATGACGGACGGTGCCGATTTCACGCCGTCGTAGCCGAGGACAGCGGATGGAAGGAAGAAAGCGGATGAAACACAAAGGGCGGCTCGCGGCAGCTGCAGGAATCCTGCTGCTGGTCGGAATCACGGCTCTTCTGAAGCCGCGCTACGATGCCTTTGTGGCGCGGGATTATGCGGAAACCTGCTACGGCGCGATGTACTGGACGGGAATCTGGTACCATGCCGCGCTGCTGGAGGCCGAGGAGGAAGGAATTCCGGCGGCGCGGCTTGACTGTGAGAAGGTGCTGCGCGAGGTGGTGCAGGTGCATTATTCTGTCACGCTGCAGGAGGATCTGTCCACGGATGAGCTGTGCCGTGCGGGCGGGCATGTACAGCTGCAGCTGGATCCGCAGACGCATCGGCTGTCCATCACCTGTGATGCCGAGGGACATATCTGGTACAATGACGAGGCGGTGGATGAGGCGCTGCTGGATGGAATTGAAGGAACGGAATCCGGCGTGGACCTGTCAGGGTGCCTGAAGTAGCTGCAGCAGACGAAGTTGCAGCAGGCGGAGCTGCAGCAGACGGAGCGAGGAAACGGAGAATTCATGATCAGAAGGAACAGATACAGGCAATATCGCATTACGGCGGTTATGACGGCGGCGGCCCTCGCGGCGGGCTTCCTGCTGGGGAGGCTGTCGGCCCCCGGGAAAACAGACGGAGAAATACAGGAGCAGACACAGACGGCGGAGAATACGCAGGACGCGGAGACTGCGGCGGAAACGGATACGGATACGGCCGGTCAGGACAGCACAGAGCAGGAAGCGGAGGATCCGGCTGTTCAGCATGAAAGGGATCTGAACGGCGATCTGGTGGACGCCGCAGACCAGACCTATGCACAGGGCGGCGGAGAGCTGATCACGCATGAGGCGCAGAGCTCGGTCGGCACGGAGGAGACCACGGTGGATCCCTCGGAAATCGAGAATCCTACGCTGACGGAGGCCCCGCTTCCGGACGGCGTAGCCTCCACGCTGTACGGCAAGACGGAGGGAACCGCGCTGTTCCAGGTGGTGGTCATGGGAGATTCCCAGTTCGGCAATTTCCTCGGGACGGACGGCCTTGCCTATCTGCTGGCCCACAAGATCCATGCGAACGTCTACAACCTCTCCATCGGCGGAAAGTGCGCCGCCTCCGAGGAGGAGGACCGCGGGAAGGATCCGTCGCAGTGGGGCACGACCTGCGGCGTGAATCTCACGAAGGCGGTCTGCGGCATGGTGGGGGACTCGGTCCTCGATGGCTACGACTACCAGAAGAATGTGTTCAACAGCTGCGATTTCTCCAAGACGGATCTCTTCGTCATTGAATACGGTGTCAACGACTACCTGACGAAGAAGACGATGTACAGCGAGGACGATCCGGGAAGCGTCCAGACGGTGTTCGGCGCGCTGGAGTCCATGGTTCTGGACCTGCGCAACACCTATCCGGATGCGCAGATCCTGATCTGCACCCCTACCTATGCACAGTTCTGGCAGGGCGGCACCGGGGCGTTCCTCGGCGACTCCAACATCATCAACAATGGGTGCGGCACTCTGTACAATTATGCGGAGACGGTCTCGCATCTGGCCGGCGGCCACAACAATACCACGACCGTCAATGCCTATGAGAATTCCGGGATCAATATTTATTCCGCGTCGGAGGACCTGCTCGACGGCATTCACATGACGGAGCAGGGGCGCGTGAAGTATGCGAATCTTCTCAGCCGCATCGCGCTGCGCACCATGGGATATGACATTGATGAGGGCGTGGATCCGGATACGGTGGATTGGGTGAACCAGACGCCGAAGGGGTGATCCGGAATGGCCGGCCGCATCGCGGATTTACGAATGCAAGGAGAAAATGCCATCGGGCATTTTTGAGTATCACTACTTATTGGAATTATGAGACAATTATAGAAAAAGTCACAACAGGAAATTGTGCTTTTCTGTTTGACACTTCGGACGGGATGCGCTAACATATCATTTGTTCGCAGAAGTGGCGGAATTGGTAGACGCGCAGGCTTCAGGTGCCTGTGGCAGCAATGTCGTGAGGGTTCAAGTCCCTTCTTCTGCAC
>CAVKMX010000039.1:0-18530 GCA_963657295.1 Clostridium sp. CAG:302 | reverse complement strand
AATACCGATCGCGCAGCTCCGTCAGGGAGAGGTTGGTGGAGATGATGGTGGACCTTTTCCGAAGATCCCTCTCGTTCAGGAGGGAGAAAAGCTGCGCAGCTACAAAATTATTGGTCATTTCCGTGCCCAGATCATCGATCACAAGGACCTCGCAGTCATAAAGGGCATCCAGAAAATGATGGTAGGCAGATTTATCGTTCTGTCCGAACACGTAGGAAGAGAGCGTCTCAAACAAAGAAGAGGAGCTGAAATACAAGACAGAATGCCCCTTCTTGAGAAGCTCACCGGCAGTGCAGATGGACAGAAAGGATTTTCCGGTACCGACTGTACCATAGAAAAACAAATTTTCATAGTTGTCGAAATGCTCAATAAAATTCCGACAGGTCGCCACGGCACCGTTAAAATGTTCCAGATCCTCGCCCTGATAGTATTCTGAGGAAAGGAGCTCAAAGCGGTTGGTCTGCAGCAGCTCATCCAGGTGCGACTGGCGGTAGAGAATACGGATCTCCTTCTGGCGCAGACAATGGCATTTGCGGTTATCGATGTATCCGGTATCTCTGCAGTCCGGGCAGTCATAGGTGGGGGCAAGGTAGTCGGCGGGATAGCCCGCCTTCTTGAGGAGTGCGGCCTTCCTGGCGGCAATCTTCTGCAGCTCCTCCTTCAGGGAAAAGCTGGGTTCCCGGCCAAGGAGCCGTTCCTCCAGGGCCGCATAGGAAAGATCCGGAATCCGGCGGTCCAGCTCCTGGTACTCCGGAATCCGTGCATAAATCCTGGCCTTGCGCAAGGCCTGCTGGCGGCGGTGACGGCTCTGTGCCTGGCTGTATTCCAGCATCAGCTTGTCGTATTCTTCCTTCGGCAGAGACAAGGGTTCTCCTTCTTGCTGACGCAGCGAAGAGACGCTGCGCAGCTCTGTGGGGCAGCGCTCTTTTGCTGCACGCGGGTCAATTGCTCAGGAGCTGGCGCTCGAGCTCTTCCATGTTGTAGGAACTCTTCTCAAAATTCTGGAAGGAGCGGGCGGGAGTCCTGGAACGCTTTGCAGCGGGGGTGCGGGAGGAGGATGCGTTCTGCACGCTGGCTCTGGCCTGGGCGGCCGTGGAAATTCCCTCCTCCGCCCAGTTGAGGGCAACCTTCTCGATATAGCGGAAATCCTTTTTGCCGAGGCCGACGCAGTATTCCACCAGATAATCGATCATCTCGTTGGAGAAGTGCAGCTGATCGGCGATGAAACAGATGATCTTCGCCTCGCGCACGGACAAAGGCTTTCCGATGTACTGCTCCACCACCAGCATCAGCTGGCGGTTGCTCTCGCTCTCCCGGAACTGCACCATCTGCTGTGCGGAAATTCCGGAGCTCTTTGCGGCATCGAGGGCACGGGGCTCCTTTTCGGCAGCGGAGGCGCTGTCGGACGCGGCCGGTGCAGCGGTACCCTCAGAGAGCATGGGGGCAATGGAAATCACCTGGTGGTCGGCGGCGGGCGCTGCACTGCGCGGCTCCCTCAGGAAGATGCCGGTGAGGCTGCCGGAGGCATCCGTCTGCAGAGACACCAGTCCCTTGCGCTCCCAGTACCGAAGAGAGCGCAGGATCTCCTTTTCCGTGTGGTTGAAGAGATCTGCCATGTCACCGATGCTCGAAGGCTGACCGGCCGACATCATGCGGACAAGATACAGATAGACCTTGAGCTGTGCATCATTGGCATCTTTCATGTATTCATCAATGAATAAATTCGAAATGACCGTGGTATTCCCCTGATCATTGTAGATGGCAAATGCCCCCATAGGATTCACGCTTCCTCTCCTGATTGCGCGCACGAAGAGCACTCAGCGAAATTCGCTGCGTCTGCATCTTCGGACGGCGGGTGTCCGGGAAACCGGGCGCCCTGCGCGGTTATGACCATTGCACGTTTGTGTTTGGATAAGGAAGAGTATAGCATCCGTTTCCATCCGTCAAAATGGTAAAACTGAACAGAAAAACGGGGTCGGTCTGCGGGAGAGAAAAGGCCGAAAATCTGCGAATAATGGGAGAAATGTGGATAACTTTGTTTTTGTAAACAAAAACGGGAGCAGTTATCCACATTTCAATGTTCGCCTCGAATTGTGGACAGAGTGGATAATTATGTGGAAATTTAACGGGAAAGCAAGGCAGGACCGATGTCTGTGACATTTCCGGCGCCCATAGTTATCAACAAATCGCCCTTTCGGCAATTTTTCAGGACATATTGTTCAATTTCTTCAAAGCTTCCGAAATAGTGAACGTCCTTGTGGCCGAGCGCTGCAATTCTCTCGGCAAGAAGCGCCGAGCTGACACCGAGGGTGTCCGTCTCTCTGGCAGCGTAGATGTCGGCCAGGATGACAACGTCGCTCAGAGAGAGCGCGGCGGCGAAGTCATCGAGGAAGGCCTTCGTCCGGGTATAGGTGTGGGGCTGGAAGATGCAGACAACGCGATCCTTCTTCATCTGTGCGGCGGCGCGGAGCGTGGCGCGGATTTCCGTGGGATGGTGGGCATAATCGTCCACAATGGTGATGCCGTTCACCTCTCCCTTGAATTCAAACCGCCGGTTGGTTCCGCCGTAGGCGGAAAGCGCGGCGGCCGTCCTGGCGCGGTCAACGCCCAGAAGGTCGGCGGCGGCCACAGCGGCAAGGGCGTTGTATACGTTGTGCTCGCCCGGAACCTGCAGCTGCAGGAGCTGCGTGTGTCCGCCGGACGGAATGCGGTGACAGCAGGTAAAGGTCGGGTGCGAGAGCTCATCGTAGCGGATGTTGACGGGGTAATAGTCGCTGCGGCTCCGGTCACTGCCATAGGTGATGACGCGGCAGGCAAGTCCCTCGGTGAGCTCCTGATAATCGTCGATGTCGCTGTTGATGATCAGGGTGCCGTCCTCCGGGAGAAGCTGCGCAAACCGGCGGAAAGAGTGCCGGATGTCCGCAAGGTCTTTGAAGAAATCCATATGGTCGGCGTCTACGTTCAGGATGATGCCGATCTTCGGATACAGGGACAGGAAGCTGTTGGTGTATTCGCAGGCCTCCGCTACAAAATAGTCGGAGCGGCCGACGCGGACATTTCCGCCGATGGTTTTGAGAATTCCGCCGACGGAAATCGTAGGATCGTCTTCGGCAGCCAGGAGAATTTCGGAAATCATGGAGGTGGTGGTGGTCTTCCCGTGCGTTCCGGAAACGGCGACGGGGCAGGCATAATTGCGCATGATCTCCCCCAGGAGCTCTGCTCTTGTCAGGGTGGGAATTCCGAGCTCCTTTGTCCGCCGGTATTCCGGGTTGTCCGGATGAATGGCGGCCGTGAAGACGACAAGGTCGAGATCCGGCGTGATGTTCTCCGCCTTCTGACCGATCAGAACACGGATGCCCCCGGCAGAAAGCGCATCGGTCAGTGCGGAAGACTGGCGGTCGGAGCCGGAGACGGTAAACCCGCGGCTTGCAAGAATTTCGGCCAGGCCGCTCATGGATATGCCGCCGATTCCGCAGAAGAACACGGAGATGGGGCGGTCGAAATCAATCTGATACATGATCTTTGTTCCTTTCCGTTGAGTATGGATAACAGATACCGTACATTATAGGTTTCCCCGGCATTGAAGGCAAATGGGGGAATTTTGAATATGAAAAGGGGCAGGGTAAGATGTGAAAGAACATGATAATTTTGGAAAATATTTACAAAAAATCGCGGATGAAAAAGAGAGAGATTGGAAATAAAATACAAATAATTACAGACAGAATGCTTTTTCTCGAATGTGTACTGTGTTATACTAGTTTCTGCCAATTAAGTTGGCAAATTCTGATAGAGCCGAGGTAACCGCAATGATTAAGAAAGAAATGATTGCCATGCTCCTGGCAGGAGGCCGGGGAAGCCGCCTTGGGATCCTGACATCCAAGATGGCCAAGCCAGCAGTTCCCTTCGGAGGGAAATACCGGATCATCGATTTCCCTTTGAGCAACTGTATCAATTCCGGTGTGGATACGGTCGGTGTGCTGACGCAGTATATGCCGCTGAAGCTGAACACGCATATCGGAATCGGGATTCCGTGGGATCTGGACAAGCTGGCCGGCGGCGTATCGGTGCTGCCTCCCTATGAGAAGATCGTGGGAACCGAGTGGTATACCGGAACAGCCAATGCCATTTATCAGAACATGAGCTATATGGAGAATTACCATCCGGACTATGTTCTGATCCTTTCCGGCGATCATATTTATAAAATGGATTATGAGGCGATGCTGGACTTCCACAAGTCGAATCAGGCAGATGTGACGATTGCCGTCATGCCGGTTCCCATGGAGGAGGCGAAGCGCTTCGGCATCATGATTACCGATGAGAAGCGGCAGATCACGGACTTCGAGGAGAAGCCGGCCAACCCGCGCAGCAATCTGGCTTCCATGGGCATCTATATTTTCTCGTGGAACGCGTTCAAGGAGGCGCTGGAGACCAACCGGACAACGCCGGATCTTGATTTCGGCAAGCACATCATTCCGTACTGCAGGAACAAGGGCGAGAGATTGTTTGCCTATGAATTCAACGGCTACTGGAAGGATGTCGGCACGCTGACCTCATACTGGGAGGCCAATATGCAGCTCATCGATATCATTCCGGAGTTCAACCTCTACGAGGAATACTGGAAGATCTATACGAACGTGGAATCCTTGCCGCCGCAGTATTACGGCGAGCACAGCAGCGTCGCGCGCTCGATCGTGGGGGACGGCAGTGAGATCTACGGTTCCCTGGAGCAGTCCGTCATCGGAAGCGATGTTGTCATCGGCGAGGGAGCACAGATTCGGAATTCCATCATCATGAACGGCGCCAGAATCGATGCAGGCAGTGTCCTCGACAAGGTGATCGTGGCAGAGCGGGCGCATATCGGAGCGAACGTCACCATCGGAGAAGGGGAAGAGGTCCCCAACGAGACCGACCCGGGGATTTATTGCCAGGGCCTGACGGTCATTGCAGAGGATGCAGAGGTCCCGTGCGGTGTCACCATCGGCAAGAATGTCATGATAAACGGGAAGACGACGGCAGAGGATTATCCGGAGGGCAGGCTCTCCGGCGGCCGAACTCTGAACAAAGAGGGAGGTGCGGTATGAGAGCAATCGGAATCATTCTGGCAGGCGGACGCTCCAATCGCATGCGGGAGCTGTCGAGAAAACGGGCAGCCTGTGCCATGCCGGTGGCGGGGAGCTTCCGCAGCATTGATTTTGCTCTGTCCAACATGGAGAATTCGCGGGTGCAGAAGGTGGCGATTCTCACCCAGTACAATTCCAGGAGCCTGAACGAGCATCTGAGTTCGTCCAAATGGTGGGACTTCGGACGCAAGCAGGGCGGCATGTTCCTGTTCACGCCGTCCTTTACGAGTGAGAACGGCAACTGGTACCGCGGAACGGCCGACGCCATTGCGCAGAACATCAGCTTTCTGAAGAATTCCCATGAGCCCTACGTGATCATCACCTCCGGAGACTGCGTTTACAAGATGGACTACAGCGAGGTGCTGGAGTATCACGTGGAGAAGCGGGCGGACATCACGGTGGTGTGCCGGGAAATGCCGCTGGGGAGCAGCGTGGAGCGCTACGGCACCGTTCGGCTGGATGAGGACGGAAGGATTACGGAATTCGTGGAGAAGCCGATCGTCGCCACCTCCAATACCATCTCGTGCGGAATCTATGTCATTCGGCGGCGGGCGCTGATCGAGCTTCTGGAGCGGAGCACGGAGGAAGGGAGATTCGATCTCGTACAGGATATTCTGATCCGGTACAAGGATGTGAAGCGGATCTACGGCTATCGGTTTGATCGTTACTGGAGCAATCTGGCGTCTGTGGAGGACTACTACCGGACGAACATGGATTTCCTGAACCCGGAGGTGAGGAACTACTTCTTCAAGGAATATCCGGAGATCCGGACGAAGGTGGCGGATCTTCCCCCTGCGAAATTCAACGTGGGAGTGAACGTAAAGGGCAGCCTGCTGTCCAGCGGCTGCATTGTCAACGGAACGGTGGAAAATTCCGTGCTGTTCCAGAAGGTGTACGTGGGCAACAATTGCGTGATACGCAACAGCCTGATTCTGAACAATGTCTACATCGGCGACAATGCCTATGTCGAGAACTGCATTGTGGAGTCGGGGAGCACCATTCAGAGCGGCGCGAGCTATAAAGGAGAGGAAGGGATTCGTATCGTTATTGAGGAGAAAGGTGAGAGGTATCGCATTTAGAAGGGATCGTTATGAAGATTACAGATGTTAGAGTACGCAGGATTGCTCAGTCAGGCAAAATGAAAGCAATCGTTTCAATTACATTCGACAACGAATTTGTGGTACATGACATTAAAGTAATTGAAGGCGAGAAGGGGCTGTTCATCGCAATGCCCAACCGGAAAATGCCGGGAGGCGAATATCGCGATATTGCCCATCCCATTCATGCACAGGCACGCAAGGAGGTAGAGGAGGCCATCCTCGCCAAATACCGGGAATGTCTGGCAAGCGGTGAGTTCGAAGGAGACCGGTCATAGAGAAAGGCAATTTCATATCGCGCGTACCGGGGAACGCCCGTCATATCGGCGGGAGGGGCACCGTGATGACCGCGCAGGCGGCAGGAGAGGATATCTCCTGCCGCCTTTTGGCGGTGAGGGAATTTATGCTATCATGGCCATTGCATCAGAGGTCCGTGCCGCAGCAGCGGAAACGGCGGAAACGGAGGAAAAGGAATGGATCAGGAATGGTATTTGATTGCCGGGCTGGGGAATCCGGGAAAGGAATATGACGGCAGCAGGCATAACGTCGGCTTTGAGGTGGCGGACCGGCTCATCGATGCCTATCACATTGACGGGCCGACGCGATTCCGGAAGTCCCTGATCGGAAAGGGACGCATCGGCGGCGCAAGAGTCATTGTCATGAAGCCGATGACCTATATGAATCTGTCCGGAGAGGCGGTGCGCGAGGCACTGGATTACTATAAAATCGATGCGCCCACGCATCTGATCGTCATTTCGGATGACATTGACCTTGCTCCGGGGCAGCTGCGCCTGCGGGCAAAGGGCAGCGCCGGCGGACACAACGGCCTTAAGAACATCATGCAGCACGTGGGAGACGGAAATTTCCTGCGGGTGCGGGTGGGAGTCGGTGCCAAGCCGAATCCGGAATATAATCTTGCGGACCATGTTCTGGGGCATCCGACCGGGGAGGACCGGAAGAAGATCGACGAGGCTATGGACCGGGCGGCAGAGGCCGTTTCCTGCATTCTGGAGGAAGGAATCCAGAAGGCAATGAACCGCTACAACGGATGAGGAATACGCAGGGCATTTATGAAAGCATTGACATCGCCTCTTTGTGAGGCCAAGGAATACCGGACACTGATCGATACGCTCTCGGCGCCGGAGGCACAGGCCCTGGCGGACGGCTGTGTTCCGTCCCAGAAGCTGCATCTGGCGTTCGCCCTGTCCAAGGAGCCGGCGCTCTCTGCACAGAGCCGCTTTCGCCTGTTTATCACCTATTCCGACAAGGGAATGCGGGAGATCCGGGAGGAATACCTGTTCTATGACCGCGGCACGGTGTGCTTTCCGGCCAGAGATCTGATCTTCTATCAGGCGGATCTTCGGGGAAAGGAAATCGAAAGGGAGAGAATGCAGTGTCTGCGGCGGCTGGTGGAGGGGCGCCCTACCACCGTGGTGACCACCTTTGCGGCGCTGATGACGCCCCAGGTGCCGATGCGCATTCTGAGAGAGAGCGTTCTCACCCTGGAGAAGGGCGGGAGTGCCTCGATGAAGGAACTGTCGGCACGGCTGGTCCGCATCGGTTATGAGAAGAGCTATCAGGTGGAGGCACCGGGACAGTTCGCCATGCGCGGAGACATTCTGGACATCTTTGATCTGACGGAGGAGAATCCGTACCGCGTGGAATTCTTCGATGATGAGGTGGAGTCCATTCGAAGCTTTGATCTGGAGAGCCAGCGCTCCGTTGAGCCGCTGGAGGCAATACGGATCTATCCTGCAGCGGAGATGATCCTCTCAGATCGGTGCCTTGATGACGGTCTGGAGAGAATCCGTGAGGAGGAGCGGACCGTGGAGGCCGCGCTTCGCGGGCAGGGAAGGCAGGAGGCGGCGACGCGCCTCTCGAAGGACATTGCGGCGCTCTGCGAGGAGGCAAGGGAAGAACGGAGGCTGGATGGGCTGGAGGGGTACATCCATTATTTTTATCCGCAGACGGACAGCTTTCTGGAGCTTTTCCCAGAGGAGAGCACGCTGGTCTTCCTGGATGAGCCGGGGCATATCCGGGAAGAGGCGGATGCGGTGGAGCTGGAATTCCGGGAGAGCATGATCAGCCGCAGTCAGAAGGGATATGTTCTGCCGGGACAGATGGAGCTGGTGTCCGGGACGGAAACCGTTCTGGGAAAGCTCGCCCGCTATCGGTGTCTGGGCCTTACCGGCCTTGCCGCGAACAACGGGGGCTTCCTGCCTGCCGATGTGGTCTCCATGCATGCAAGGAGCGTTGCCGGATACAACAAGAGCTTCGAAACGCTGGTGACCGAGCTGAAAAAATACCGTCTGCAGAAATACAGGACCATCGTCATCTCTGCCTCGAGGACGAGGGCGAAGCGCCTGGCGGCAGATCTTACGGAGCGGGGGGTATCCGCCTTCTACAGTGAGAATCCGGACCGGGTGCTGGAAGACGGAGAGGTCATGACCTATTACGGCAGCATTTCCCACGGATTCGAGTATCCGCTCCTTCGCTTCCTGGTCATTGCGGAAACGGATATTTTCGGAGCGGGACAGAAGAAGCGGAAGCGCCGGCAGCGCAGCAGCGAGGGAGAGCACATCCGCGATTTCGCACAGCTGAAGGTCGGCGACTACGTGGTGCACGAGGACCACGGCATCGGGATTTACCGCGGCGTGGAGAAAATTGAAGTGGACGGCATCGCCAAGGACTACATCCGGATCGAGTATGGCGGCGGCGGAACCCTCTACATCCTGCCGGGGGAGCTGAAGGCCCTGCAGAAATACGCTTCTCAGGAGGCGGCAAGACCGAAACTGAGCAAGCTCGGCTCATCGGAATGGAGCAGCACCAAGAGCCGGGTAAAGGGGGCCGTGGAAGAGGTGGCCGAGGACCTGGTGCAGCTCTATGCCAGACGCCAGGCCATGAAGGGGCATGCCTTTGAAAAGGATACGGTGTGGCAGCAGGAGTTTGAGGAGCTGTTCCCCTATGAAGAGACGCAGGACCAGCTGAATGCCATCGAGGACACCAAAAGGGACATGGAATCCGACAGGATCATGGACCGGCTGATCTGCGGAGATGTAGGGTACGGCAAGACGGAAATCGCCATCCGCGCGGCCTTTAAGGCCGTGCAGGACGGCATGCAGGTGGCGGTGCTGGTGCCCACGACGATTCTGGCACAGCAGCACGGCAATACCTTTGCGGAACGAATGAAGGAGTACCCGATCTGCGTGGAGACGCTCTCACGCTTCCGAACGGCGGCAGAGCAGAAAAAGACGCTGGAGGGACTCGCCAGCGGCCGGGTGGACATCGTAATCGGAACCCACAGGCTCCTGTCCAAGGATGTGAAGTTCAAAAGCCTGGGACTGCTGGTGGTGGACGAGGAGCAGCGCTTTGGCGTGACGCACAAGGAGAAGATCAAGAAGCTCCGCGAGAACGTGGACGTTTTGACGCTCTCGGCGACGCCCATTCCGCGGACCCTGCATATGAGCCTGATCGGCATCCGCGACATGAGCGTTCTGGAGGAGGCACCGCAGGACCGGGTCAGCATACAGACCTATGTTCTGGAGTACAACGAGGAAATGGTGCGGGAGGCGGTTCTGCGGGAGCTCTCACGCGGAGGACAGGTGTACTATGTCTACAACCGCGTCAATGATATCGCAGAGGTGACGGCGCGGCTGCAGCAGCAGATTCCGGAGGCAAGGATTGCCTTTGCCCACGGACAGATGAGTGAGACACAGCTGGAGAAGATCATGTATGACTTCATCCGCGGTGAGGTCGATGTGCTGGTTTCCACGACGATCATTGAGACGGGGCTGGATATCTCCAATGTGAACACCATCATCATTCACGATTCGGACCGGATGGGCCTGTCGCAGCTCTATCAGCTGCGCGGACGCGTGGGACGTTCGAACCGCACGGCCTACGCGTTCCTGATGTACAAAAAGGACAAAATGCTCAGGGAGGAGGCCGAGAAAAGGCTTTCCGCCATCCGTGAGTTCACGGACCTCGGGAGCGGCTTCCGGATTGCCATGAGGGACCTGGAGATCCGGGGTGCCGGCGCGGTTCTGGGAAAGGCCCAGCACGGGCACATGGCAGCGGTCGGGTACGATCTGTACTGCAAGCTCCTGGATGCGGCGGTGAAGCAGGCCAAGGGGCTGCCGGTGCAGGAGGAGAACACCACAACGGTCAATCTGTCGACAGATGCCTTCATCCCGGCAGGCTACATCCGGAGCGAGGCACAGAAGCTGGACATCTACCGGAAGATTGCCTCGGTGAGCTCTCTGGAGGACTGCGACGATATCCGGGATGAGCTGCGGGATCGGTTCGGCGAGAAAATACCGGCACCTGCGGAGAACCTGCTGCGGGTGGCCCTCATCCGCTCCGTCGCGGGGAAGCTGGACATCGCAGAGCTCATCGGCGGGGACGGCAGCATCCGCGTCACGATGCAGAAGGAGGCGGCCATCCACGTGGAAAACATCCCGGCCTTTCTGGCATCGCAGAAGGGGAGCCTGAAGTTCATGCCGAAGGGCCTGCCGAAGGGAGAACGGAAGGGGCAGCCCTATTTCCTGCAGAGCTACCCGCTGTCCGGTGTCACCATCCGGGACGAGGAGAGCCTCCTTGCGGCGGCCGAGGCGTTCCTGGTGGCGTTCAGCAAATTCCTCCGCTGAACGCCGCCTTCCCTCAGCGGCTCCGGCTGAGGAGCTGCAGCTTGGTATCATAGAGCCGCCGGGAGAGATCGACGTGGATCTGATGAGGATTTTCAAGGCGCCGTGCCTCTTCCCAGAGTGTGTTCTGCTCCCGGAGGCAATAATCCCGGATCTGCATGGTGGGGAGAGATTCGTAGACGCACTGTCCGTTTCGGAACAGGGGCACGAGCATTTCGCGCAGCGTGAATTCCCCGGGCTGCAGCAGAGTCCTTTTCCAGGGTTCCTTCGGATCGAAGAGCAGGAGCGGCGCATCCTCGGTGTACACCTCATCGACGAAACAGATCAGATCCGCCTTGATCTTGCGGCTGTCCTTTTCGTAGACGCGGTAAATCTTCTTGTCACCGGGATTGGTGATCTTCTCCGAGTTCTCCGACAGCTTGATTTTCGGCTCAAAGGTGCCGTCCTCCCGCTGCACGGCGGCCAGCTTGTAGACACCGCCGAAGCTCGGGTTGTCCTTGGCGGTGATCAGATTCGTTCCGACGCCGAAGGAATCGATGCAGGCGCCCTGCTGGTAAAGGGAAGCGATCAGATGCTCGTCCAGGTCGTTGGAGCAGGTGATCTTTGCCTGCGGATAGCCGGCCTTGTCCAGCATCTTCCGGGCCTCCTTCGTCAGATAGGCCAGATCGCCGGAGTCAAGGCGGATGCCGATGTGATCGACGGGCAGGCCGTGCTCCTTCATGTAATCAAAGGTCCGGATGGCGTTGGGAATGCCGCTTCCGAGGGTGTCGTAGGTGTCAACGAGGAGCGTGCAGGCGGAGGGGTACAGCTCGGCATAGGTCTTGAAGGCCTCGAATTCGCTGTCAAAGCTCATGATCCAGCTGTGGGCGTGGGTTCCCAGAACCGGCACATCGAAGAGCTCTCCGCACAGAACATTGGAGGTGCCGCAGCAGCCGGCGATGACGGCGGCGCGTGCACCGTAGGTCCCGGCGTCCGGCCCCTGCGCCCGGCGCAGGCCGAACTCCATGACCGGCGCGCCCTTGGCGGCGTAGCAGATGCGGGCGGCCTTGGTGGCGATCAGGCTCTGGTGGTTGATGATGCACAGGATGGCGGTCTCCACCAGCTGCGCCTCCATGATCGGTGCCGCCACCTTGACGATGGGCTCTCTCGGGAAAATCAGCGAGCCCTCCGGGACACACCAGATGTCGCCGTGGAACCGGAAATCAGCGAGATAATCCAGGAAATCCGCGTCAAAGATGCCGGTGCTGCGAAGGTATGCGATGTCCTGCGAGGAAAAGTGCAGGTCCTTGATGTAGCGGATCAGCTGCTCTACGCCGCACATGACGGAGTATCCGCCGTCAAAGGGATTATTGCGGAAAAAAGCGTCGAAAATGACGGTCTTATTCTCGTCCTTGTGTTTAAAATATCCCTGCATCATCGTCAGTTCATACAGATCAGTGAGCAAGGTCAGATTCTGTCGGTCCATTTCTTCTCTCCTCCGGGGGATCGCACGGATTTGCAGGGAATTTGCTGCCTCGCAGCGCAAATCCGGCGAGGAAAACGCTTTCATCGGTGTTTTCCTAAATGATAGCAGGTTTTCCCTGCAATGGGGCCGCCTTGACACGTATTTTGCGGGCAACGTATAATCGAAACGCTGTTGTCTGCGCCTGTTCCGGCATTCCGGCCGGTCTGCAGGCGGCATCGGTCAAAACGTACACCAATCGTTTCTTGAGTCCGCAGACTGACGAGAAAGGTCTGCGAAGGAGGTTCTATGTACAAAAAGGTGAACCCTGATCTGAATTTCGTGCAGCGGGAGGAGAACACGGCGAAATTCTGGCAGGACAATGACATCTTCAACAAAAGCGTCGCGCAGAATGAGGGCAATCCGATTTACATGTTCTACGATGGCCCGCCGACGGCGAACGGCAAGCCGCACATCGGCCACGTGGAGACGCGTGTCATTAAGGATATGATTCCCCGCTACCATACCATGAAGGGGGAGCAGGTTCCCAGAAAGGCTGGTTGGGATACCCACGGACTCCCGGTGGAGCTCGAGGTCGAGAAGGAAATCGGCATTGAAGGCAAGGACGAGATCGAGGCCTACGGCATCGAGCCGTTCATCAAGAAGTGCAAGGAGTCTGTCTGGACCTATAAGGGAATGTGGGAGAAATTCTCCCGCAAGGTCGGCTTCTGGGCGGACATGGACAACCCGTACGTTACCTATTATGACGATTACATCGAGTCGGAGTGGTGGGCTCTGCAGCAGATCTGGAACAAGAAGCTGCTGTACAAGGGCTTCAAGGTTGTTCCCTATTGCCCGAGCTGCGGAACGCCCCTGTCCTCCCACGAGGTGGCGCAGGGATACAAAACCCTGAAGGACCGCACGGCCATCGTGCGCTTCAAGGTAACGGGAGAGGATGCCTATTTCCTTGCATGGACCACAACGCCCTGGACTCTGCCCTCGAACATTGCACTGTGCGTGAATCCGGAGGATGTCTACGTCAAGGTGAAGGCGGCAGACGGCTTTACCTACTATCTGGCGCAGGCTCTGGCCGATCAGGTCCTGGGAGAGCTGGCAGAGGAAGGAAAGCCGGCCTACGAGGTGCTGGAGACCTATAAGGGAACCGAGCTGGAGCACAAGGCCTATGAGCCCCTGTACCAGTGTGCGAAGGATGCAGCAGACCGTCAGCACAAGGAAGCCTTCTACGTGTACTGCGATGACTATGTCACCATGACCGACGGCACAGGCATTGTGCACATTGCACCGGCCTTCGGTGAGGACGATGCCCGCGTGGGACGCAAGTACGACGCGCCCTTTGTACAGATGGTGGATGACAAGGGCTGCATGAAGCCGGAGACCGGCAAATTCGCCGGCATGCGCTGCAAGCCGACGGAGGCCGAGATCAAGGCGGGCGCAGTCAGCTGCGATCCGGAGGTTCTCAAGGATCTGGATGAGCGCGGCATTCTGTTTGCGGCGCCGAAGGTGGAGCACGACTACCCGCACTGCTGGCGGTGCGGCACGCCTCTGATCTACTACGCAAGGGAATCCTGGTTTATCAAGATGACCGAGGTCCGCGACGATCTGGTCCGGAACAACAAGGAGATCAACTGGGTTCCTCCGACCATGGGAGAGGGACGCTTCGGCAACTGGCTGGAGAACATCCAGGACTGGGCCATTTCCCGCAACCGCTATTGGGGAACTCCTCTGAACATCTGGGAGTGCCCGGACTGCGGCAGACAGATCAGCGTCGGCTCCCGAAAGGAGCTGGCAGAGCTCTCCGGAGACCCGGAGGCAGAGCATACGGAGCTGCACCGTCCGTATGTGGACCGATATCTCATTCCCTGCCCGGACTGCGGCGGCAGCATGAAGCGTGTTCCGGAGGTCATTGACTGCTGGTTCGATTCCGGCGCCTGCCCCTATGCAGAGCTTCATTATCCCTTTGAGAACAAGGAGCTGTTCGAGCAGCAGTTTCCGGCCTCCTTTATTTCGGAGGCGGTGGATCAGACAAGAGGCTGGTTCTATTCCCTCCATGCAGAGGCAACCCTCCTGTTCAATCGGCCGGCCTTTAAGAACGTCATCGTGATGGGACTGGTCCTGGATGAGAACGGCAACAAGATGTCGAAGTCCAAGGGCAACGCCGTGGATCCCATGGAGGCACTCGAAACCTACGGCGCCGATGCGGTCCGCTGGTATTTCTATACGGCCAGTGCGCCGTGGCTGC
This sequence comes from Clostridium sp. CAG:302, assembly GCA_963657295.1. Classification (GTDB taxonomy): domain Bacteria; phylum Bacillota; class Clostridia; order Lachnospirales; family Lachnospiraceae; genus CAG-791. Next base: position 3,969 of record CAVKMX010000039.1, on the reverse strand, counting down.
CCAAGCGCTTCTCCGGAAAGGTGGTGAAGGAGGGACAGAGCAAGTTCCTCGGGACGCTCTGGAACACCTACGCCTTCTATGTGCTGTATGCCGAGATCGATCAGTTCGATCCGACCGGATATACGCTGGACTACGAGAAGCTGTCCGTCATGGACAAATGGCTGCTCTCCAAGATGAACTCCATGATCGAGAAGACCGATGCCAACATGGCCGCCTACCGGCTGCCGGAGGCTGCGGCGGTGCTGGAGGAGTTCGTGGATGATATGTCCAACTGGTATGTCCGCCGCGGCAGAGAGCGCTTCTGGGCAAAGGGCATGGAGCAGGATAAGATCAATGCCTATATGACGCTTTACACAGCCCTGAAGAATGTGTGCCTGTGCGCTGCACCGATGATCCCGTTCATGACGGAGGAGATCTACCAGAACATCGTCCGCAGTGTGGATGCAGGCGCTCCCGAATCCATTCATCTGTGCCGCTTCCCGGAGGCCGATGCCTCCAGAATCGATGAGCAGCTGGAGAATGACATGGATCAGGTCCTGAAGATCGTCGTCATGGGAAGGGCCTGCCGCAACCTCTCCGGACGCAAGAACCGCCAGCCGCTTTCGAAGATGTACGTGAAGTCGGAGAAGGCTCTGGATGCCTTCTACTGCGAGATCATCGAGGATGAGCTGAATGTCCGGAGCGTGGAGTTCGCAGAGGACGTCCGCGCCTACACCACCTATGCATTCAAGCCGCAGCTGCGCACCGTGGGTCCCAAATACGGAAAGCAGCTGGGCGGCATCCGGACCTATCTGGCAGGGCTTGACGGCAATGCGGCGATGGATGAGCTGAACAGCAGGGGAAGCCTCTCCTTCGAGGTAAACGGAACATCGGTGGAGCTGTCCAAGGAGGACCTTCTCATCGAGATGGCGCAGAAGCCCGGATATGTCTCCCAGGAGGACGGCGGCATGACCGTGGTCATTGACACCAACCTGACCGAGGAGCTCGTGGAGGAGGGCTTTGTGTATGAGATCATTTCCAAGATCCAGACCATGCGCAAGGATTCCGGCTTTGAGGTGATGGATCACATTCACCTCTCGCTTTCGGGCAATGACAGGCTGTATGAGATTGCCTGCAGAAATGAGGCCGCTATCTGCAGCAAGGTTCTCTCTGATGCCATTCAGAAGGATGTCAGTCTCACCCATGAGAAGGAGTGGGACATCAACGGCGAGAAGCTCGTCATAGGCGTGGAAAAACAGTAGGCAGGCGCAGGCAAGCTGCGGCAATGGAGGTAAACATGATCAAGAAGATGCAGATCACTTTTGACAAGGAACTGTTCCAGCGCAGTGTGGAGTACAACGTGCGTACGATGTACCGCCGCGAGATCAAGGAGGCAAGCCAGGAGCAGCTGTTCCAGGCAGCCGCCTATGCGTTGAAGGATCAGATCATCGACGACTGGATGAGAACCCAGAAGGAGTTCGATGAGAAGAATCCGAAGACTCTGTATTATCTTTCCATGGAGTTCCTGATGGGAAGGGCGTTCGGCAACAACCTGATCAATCTGAAGGCCTATCAGCCGGTGGCCGAGGCGCTGGAGGAGATGGGCATTGACCTGAATGTGCTGGAGGATCAGGAGCCGGATCCGGCGCTGGGCAACGGCGGACTGGGACGGCTGGCAGCCTGCTTCCTGGATTCCCTGGCAACCTTGAATTATCCGGCCTACGGCTGCGGCATCCGCTATCGCTACGGCATGTTCAAGCAGAAGATCGTGGACGGCTATCAGGTGGAGGTGCCGGACAACTGGCTCGAGAACGGCAACGCCTTTGAGCTGCGCCGCCCGGAGTACACGCAGGAGATTCACTTCGGCGGACATGTGGCCTCCTATGTGGCGGAGAACGGCCGCACCATGTTCCGTCAGGAGGGCTATGCTGCCGTCAAGGCGGTGCCCTATGACATGCCGGTGGTCGGCTACGGCAACGGGTTCGTGGACACGCTCCGCATCTGGGATGCCGAGCCGATGAACAGCTTCCATCTGGATTCCTTCGACAAGGGAGATTATCAGAAGGCCGTGGAGGAGGAGAATCTTGCACGCAACATCTGTGAGGTCCTGTATCCCTGTGATGATCATATGCAGGGCAAGGAGCTGCGGCTCAAGCAGCAGTATTTCTTCGTGTCCGCCTCCGTACAGCTGGCGGTGAAGAAGTTCCTCAGCCGCAATAAGGATCTCCACGATCTGCCGAAGAAGGTCGTCTTCCAGATGAACGATACCCATCCGACGCTGACCGTTCCGGAGCTGATGCGCATCCTCATGGACGAATACGGTCTGGGCTGGGACGAGTCCTGGGAGATCGTGCAGAAGAGCACGGCGTATACCAACCACACCATCATGGCGGAGGCACTGGAGAAATGGCCCATCGAGCTGTTCTCCCGCTTGCTGCCCCGCATTTATCAGATCGTGGAGGAGATCAACCGCCGCTTTGAGAACGATATCCGCGCGAAATACAACAACACCGGCGTGGATGTCGGACATAAGCTTTACAAGATGTCCATCATCTACGACGGACAGGTCCGGATGGCGAACATGGCCATCGTGGCCGGTTTCTCGGTGAACGGCGTGGCAAGACTGCACACGGAGATTCTCAAGAATGAGTCCTTGCATGACTTCTATGAGATGTTCCCGGAGAAATTCAACAACAAGACCAACGGCATTACCCAGCGCCGCTTCCTGGCCCATGCCAATCCGCTCCTGGCAGCCTGGATCACGGAGCACATCGGGGATGAGTGGATCACGGATCTCTCGCACATCGCACAGCTGAAGCCCTATGCGGCGGATGCGAAGGCACAGAGGGAGTTCATGCAGATCAAGTACCAGAACAAGGTGCGCCTGGCCAATTACATTCTGGAGCACAACGGCGTAGAGGTGGATCCCCGGTCCATCTTCGATGTACAGGTGAAGCGCCTCCATGAGTACAAGAGGCAGCTCCTGAACATCCTGCATGTAATGTACCTTTACAATCAGCTCAAGCGCAATCCGGGCATGGATTATCCGAAGCACACCTTTATTTTCGGCGCCAAGGCGGCAGCAGGATACAAGAATGCGAAGCTGACCATCAAGCTCATCAACAATGTGGCGAACGTCATCAACAATGACGCCTCCATCGACGGAAAGCTCAAGGTTGTTTTCATCGAGGACTACCGGGTCAGCAATGCGGAGATCATTTTCGCGGCGGCGGATGTTTCGGAGCAGATTTCCACGGCCTCCAAGGAGGCGTCCGGCACGGGCTGCATGAAGCTGATGCTCAACGGAGCACTGACCATCGGCACCATGGACGGCGCCAATGTGGAGATTGCCGAGGAGGTCGGCAAGGAGAACATGTTCATCTTCGGTCTTTCCTCGCAGGAGGTCATCGGCTACGAGAACAACGGCGGCTACGATCCGAACGGAATCTTCAACAACGATCAGAACGTGCGCGAGGTTCTGATGCAGCTCGTCAACGGCACCTATGCACCGGAGAATCCGGAGCTGTTCCGGCCGCTGTACGATTCCCTGCTCAAGAGCCAGCCAGGCTGCCCGGCCGACCGCTACTTCATCCTGAAGGATTTCGAATCCTATGCAGCGGCGCAGCGCGATGTGGTCGCAGCTTATCAGGACAAGGATAAGTGGGCGGAGATGGCCATTCTCAACACGGCCAGCGCCGGCAAGTTCTCCTCCGACCGGACCATTGAGGAGTACGCAACGGAGCTGTGGAAGCTGGAGAAGATTCCGGTTCCTGCAGCGAAGGAGAAAAAGCACGTGGTATCGGCATCCAGCACGGCGGCAGGTACGGCAGCCAAATAAGCCCATCTGCGGCCTGACCGCGGGCAGAATACAGGGGATTGCCCGCGTTACTGTACAGACGCCCGCCGGTGACGGGTCCTGGCGGAGCTGTCCATCCTGGGGACGTTCTCACTCCGTGCGAGGACCTAGCGGTGCTAAGCTCACATAAGACG
>CAVKMX010000038.1:984-18961 GCA_963657295.1 Clostridium sp. CAG:302 | reverse complement strand
ATCGGAAGGGAGAACACCGCCTGAAGCTTGAAGGCAAAGGCAACCCCCAGCAGCAGAAAAGAAACCGCATACCTTTCCCGCTGCAGACAATAAAGCGCCAGAAGTGCCCAAAACGTATATATGGCATCGCACTGTGCCCACGCTGCAGAATTTGTGAACACAATCGGGGACAGCCATACGGCACAAAACGCCAGAATGCCCTTCCATGTCTTTTCTGTGTCTGCAGCCTCCCTCACGATCTTCCCTGCCGTGAGCGACAAAAGGAAATCGAACATCACAGAGAAAAGCTTATAAGCCGGCATGGGTGCGATCCCGGTTCGAGTGAAAACATAAATCACAAACTGGTACAGCAGGTTATAGTTCCCAACCTGTTCCGTAATGCCGCATTCTTTAATCTGCTCGTACCACGGCTTCAGGAACCCAATATAATCCGCGCTGACCACGTTCCCCAGCGATATCCTGACACCCACACCGGCAAGAAAACAGACGGCGGCAAACACAGATTCCAAATGCTCCTGCATCCAATTCAGGAACTTCTTCTCTACGGTCGGCATCATCATGGTTCCTTTCTCCCGGACAAGCATTGGGCACAGCGATGATCAGCTCCTGCCGCATCCCCGCCGCGGTTCTATCCCTGCGCCTTCCGTTTCACCGGCAAGCCGAGCCTGCGTCCGGCTGCAGCCAATACCAATGCTGCCACACCCACAATACTGATCCAATTCCCGATCCGGAACAGCAGCGGCTCCTCATACCGCAGCACAATCTCTCCCGCTGTGCTCTCTGCGGGCAGGGTAACCGCCGTGAACTGATTCTCCTCATTCATGGAGGCCGTGATCTCCTCCGCCTTCCCCGCCAAGGCAGATCCTATACCATTCGTCCAATAGGCCCTGTGCAGGCCATACCAGAACACCGGAATCGTGACCTGAATCTCCTCGCCCGCCTCTTTTTCGTAGGAAAACCGGTAATTCACACCCTCGCGGCGGTAATCGACGATTCGAAGACTGCTCTTTTCCTCTGTACTCTTAGGACCCTCTCCGGATTCGATCCATGTCCTTATTTCATTTCCATGATTCTTCGCCACTTCCGCAATAACGTAATCATATGTTGTGGTTAATTCGTTATCATATCGATCACACATATAATCCGGGTTGGAGAAATAATATGTAGCAGTCTCAAATCCTGACAGAAAAACCAGCAGAACCACCCCAGCGGCGAGCAATGATTTACCAAGTGCTTTCGTGTGAAGCAGCGCACATACAACAACTACCAGCAGGAAGCTCAGAAATAAAGAAGCGTAGGTCAATATTCTCCAGGAATACTGTATGCTTCCCATCGTCCTTGCCCATATGGACACATTTTCATTCAAATACGTCCACGGGAAATACGGAGAACTCAGATACAGCGCTATTGTGCCAAACAGCAGGCACCATCTTCCATGGCTGCGCTCTTTTTCCGTCAATGTGGGAACCGTGTTCTGCGCAGCCTTCCTCCTGTCCTTTATGTACATAAAAGCAAACAGAATCATCGCCATGAGCATGGCCGGACCGATGGTTACGGACATTTCATCCTTCGCTGAATAATCGATTTTGTTATCGCCGTATAAACTGCCCCCCATGAAAACCTGCCACACGTATGGAGAAGTACCTTGAATCCAATCTGATGATGTTGAAGCTGATATAGCGCTCTCCCATCCAAGGAAGCTTAAAAACGGCAGTAAAAACCATGCGTTCACCGCTGCCAGCATCCCACCCAGAAGGAGCAGCTTCCGGAATCCCCTCAGCCTCTTCCGAATTTCCCAGGGGTGTGCAATAAACTCCGCTGCAATGTACAAAAGGCAGAAGAAAGCAGAAATAACCGTCAGAACAATGTGACTGCTCAGCAATCCGGTATATCCCAAAAATAAAAATTTTATTCCCTGTCCCTCCTCCTCGTGAAAGAACTGCCACATTCCCACTGCAACAAGCGGCAAAAAGGCCATTCCCAAGGCCTCTCCGATTGCCGCGCGAAGGAATAATTCATTCATTCGATATGGATTCAGCACATACACTGCCGCAAAAAGAAGAGCTGCCTTCTCTGACGATACGCACCGTGCGGCATAATAAGCCAAAAAAGCGGTCAGAAATGTGATGAAAATACAGGTAACCTTAAATGCAAGAAAAACCGTTGCCCCCGCTGCCACCATGGCTCCGGCTCCATAGAGCAGGATTTCCGGATACATGATCGGAACGATTTCACTTCCGCCAAGCGTGTAAGTTAAGCGTTGCGGAATCTGTCGTTCCTGAATCGCATAAGCAATACTAAGAATTCTCGATATATGAAAACGAATGTCATGCCCCATCGGCAGATATTCGCTGAAAAACGGAAGGCTGACACAAAAAGACAGGGTCGATAAAAAAAGCACTGCTCCCCTTCCCTTGCTGAAAAACCTCCATACTCCAAAGAAAACCAAAGCCAGAAAAAGGACAAACAGATAAAGATCCCACTTCGCGTCACAGCCAACCTTTCCGTCTGACCGCATGGTATATCCGTATATTTTTAAAATACTCTCTTGCTCTGTTGCACCGCTCGTTTCAACTGGTTCCGATGAATCACCAGCATCGGACATCGTTCCATCGTAAACAGAACGGACAATTACATCTCTGTGAATTCGATCCGTCGCAAAACGTACTGTGTGATACTCCTCTCCCGGAGTATAGACATGCTCCGCCAGTAAAGTGTGCGTCCAACGGTCCAGCACTTGAAAAGAAACTGAATCTGACTCCGTTTTGGCATCTATCGTCAATTCATACGTTTGCGGATACAGGATAACCTGTTCCATTCCCACTGCCAAAACAGTGCATCCATCCACAATCTGCTGTTTCTCTAAGTAACCTGCATCGTTGGAAACTGCTGAAAATGTAGTATCGTACTCCCTCAGAGCAACATAACTCATAATCACCAGCAAAAGAAGCATCGCACCCAGTATGCATTTCTGATATTGTTTTCTGGCTTTTACCGGCATCTTTTCGGCTTCTCCCTCCTCGTCAATCGTTCTTCTCCGGGAAATTGATTCTCTCATCCACCACAACCCTCGGCTTATGCATCGTCCGGGTATTGACGCTGAGCACGTATTCTCCGAGGATCCCGATGAAGAACAGCTCCATCGCACCGAACAGGAAGACGCCCACCATGATCGAGGCTGTTCCGGCCGGAAAATTGTCCCAGAAGATCAGCTTGCGGATCAGCACGGACAGGGCATAGATGACGCCGATGACAGACAGACCGAGGCCGAGGAACGTGGACACCCGCATCAGCTTCTTCGTCGATGAGGTCAGACCCTGCATGGCGAAATCATAGTTCCGGTAGAAATTATAGTTGGATCTTCTCTCGGATCGTCTGTGGTGATACCGGACCACTTCGTAATTCGGTGCATATTCCGCGACCACGGACTTCAGATAGGGCTGCACATCATCGATCTGCCGGATGATCTCAATGAACTTCTGATCGTACAGCCCGAAGCCATTGAATTCATTGATCTGCGGCCGGTCCGACAGCTGCTGAATGATGCGGTAATAGGCCGCCCGCATGAAGTTCATGAGAGCGCTCTCATCACTCTCCTCCTTCTGCCCGATGACAACCTTCGCCCCGCTCTCCCATTCGGCAACGAACTGCGGCAGCAGCTCCGGCGGATCCTGCAGATCGCCGAACACCAGGAAGACGGCGTCTCCCTCCGCCTCCTGCAGGGCAGAGAACACGTTCCGGGAGAAGCCGAAATTGGCCAGATTGAAAACCGCCCGCACTCTTTCATCCTCTGCGCAGAGCTCACGGATGATCTCTCTCGTCCGATCCCGGGAATAATCATCTGCCAGAATGAGCTCATACGCATAGTGCTCCAGCGCACCGCCCGGCTCGAACATCCCCGACACCGTCCGGTACAACTCCCGGATGGTATTCTCCTCGTTATAGCATGGAACAACAATACTGATCTTCTTCATCCGTTCTCTTTCCCGCATCACATCATATACCGCAGCCCCATCAGCAGCTCGCCGATCCAGGCATAAAGGAGCAGAATCCGCACATCCGCATGAAGCCGTACGGCCCTTTGCTCCCGGTCTCTCTCTCCCTCACGCACCCGGCAGCTCTCTTTGCCGGTTTTCCTGCCGGCTGTTCCGCCGACCTCCTGTCCCTCTGCCATGCCTTCCCACTGCACGGCTGCCGGCCGCCCGGTCACATTGCGGTACACGGCAGTCCCAGTCACATTGCGGTATGCGGCAAGCCCAGTCACATTGCGGTATGCGGCAATTCCCGTCATCAGCAGCCACCCGACGAGGATCGCCTCCAACACCGGCAGGTAGGTCTCAATGCCGAGGCTCCGAAGGGCACCTGCCACGGTCACGGCCCGCTCTCCGCTCAGAATCTTCCCGCACAGGGGCTTCAGGAGGAGATAGGAGAAGGTCTTCTCCCCGCCGTAGACCCAGGAGAATTTCATGATCAGCACCATGACGAGGGCCAGCTCGCCGACAAGATCCGCGAAGAGGAGCTGTATCCTTCTCCTGCCGCCGAGCCCGATCGTGAGCACGAGGAACGGTGCCAGGTAGATGGTCCAATAGGGCGTCATATTGCCGAAGACACAGAAAACGGCCCAGATGCCGTATGCGAAGACAACGGCCATCCGTCCGTTCTCCTCCGCCCCCCTCTCGCTGCCGTCATAGAGATACGCGGCCAGATACAGGAGCACCAGTCCCAGGGCGAACAGTGAGATCTCGCCGTATCCTCCGCTGAGTCTCGCCTCCAGCAGGTCCGGCAGATGCTGGGCCAGGAAGCCGCTGGCGGAGGCGCGGTAATCCACGCTGACCGAACAGACCAGCTTGCACACCAGCAGAAGAGAACAGCCCTTCGCCATCTCGCCTGCGATGTGCAGCAGCCTCTTCTCCCGCAGAATGACGAGGAGGAACAAAAGGAGGATTCCCAGCGGCTTCAGCACCAGTGAGAACGCGAACCACAGAAGGTAGCGCCGGTGCGCCCTCCGCCTCTCCTCTCCCGGAGCTTCCGACTCCCGCAGGTACCACAGAACGCCCTTCAGGATGCAGTAAAGCGGCATGGAATCATATTGCGCCGTGACGAACACCGGCAGGATCACCATGGAGGAGAGCAGGAAGAACACGCCGCTCTCCCCGGCCTCCCGTTCTCCGGCTCCCAGCGCCCCGGCAATCTCCTGCACCGCGTTGACCCCGGCAAGGGCTGCGGCAGTCGGCAGCAGCTTGTACCACAGAAGAGCACCGGGAGCGGTAAGGCTCACCCCGGCCAGCCGGTGCAGCAGCCACACCGGCAGATTCCACACGGCGAACACCGCGTACAGCCCGATGTCATAGACCGCTCCCTCCGGCGCGATACCGCTGGAAAGACACAGCCCGTAGAAGCTGAAGGGTTTTCCGTCAAGGAGTGCATCCCATAGGAGCACACTGAAGGGGCCCGTCACCGTCATATCCGCATAGAACATCGTCGCAAGGCAGAACAGAAGCCCTGCCCCCAGCGCCAGCACCTGGAACGGGCGCAGAACGCCCCGCAGAATTCCCGGGAACGCCTGCAGATCCCGCAGGATGCTGCAGGCCCCCTCCGGAATCCGGCGCTCGTACTGCCCATCCCTTCTCTCTTCTGTTGTAGGTTTCCCAGCACGTTTCATCCGATTCCTCTTGCCTGCTCCTGTCCTTCCTGCTCCGTATCTCCGTAGAAATACCCCTCCTCCAGATACCGCATCCGGTAATCCTCCGTCACCCTCGGATGAAAGCTCAGATACAATACATAAAGATACCCGGCCAGGAGAAGGGCCGATATCAGGAACATGCTCCCGCGCAGCCAACGCCCTCCGCCCGGCCGCTCCTGCCGCAGGTTCTGTTCGCATTGTCCTTTTCTCATTTTCTCATACCCTCCGCACCTGCTCCGGAACAGACGGTTCCGCGCCTGCTCCGGAATGGACGGTTCCGCTGCGGTCTGTTGTCCGTCACGCCGCTCCTACACCAGAAGGCCGTTCCCGTCCAGCCACATGCTCATGAGAACACACTCCAGGAGGAACATCACGATCAGAATCGCCGTCCGCGTCCTGCGCCTTAACCGCATGCAGTAATCTGCAAAGGTCAGCTCCACGACCACACAGGTGTGGAAATACCGCTGCAGTGAGCCGAGTCCCCGCTGCTGCGGGATCACCCAGTTGAGCAGGCCCCACACGGTCTCATCGCTCCGCCGGTTGGTAAGGATCAGGGCCAGCACCAGCAGCAGCCCGATCAGATAGGCATACACCCACAGCTGTCCTGTATACAGACGGAACACCCGCAGCCATACCTGGATCATGCCGGGCCTTGTGTCCAGCATGAAGGCCTTCTGGATGTGCACAAAGGCAAGGCCGTCTCCCGTCCGGCGATACAGATAGTACATATAGGCGAACAGTCCGGACGGCACCAGCATGGTGCCCAGCACCAGACGCTCGTTGGAGAAGGAGGCACGGAGGAACCCCGGGAGATTCAGCCGCTGCCCGTCTCTCTTCTGCTGCATTCTCCAGACATGCAGCTCATGCAGGATCACAACGAAGACGAAGAAGACACCCGTGTTCCTCGTCGCACTCATCAGTGCGCCGCAGACCCCCATCCGCAGGTACCGGCCCTCCTTCAGACAGCACCAGCACATCGTCAGGAACATGAGATACATCGCCTCGGTGTACAGAATCGAGTCATAGAAGCCGCAGACGCCGAAGGTCATGAGGGCGATGTAATAATAGGCCTCCTCCTCATTCTCCCGCGTCAGCATGATATAGCGGTAGGAGTACGCGCAGGCAATGCCGTAGCAGACATTGCTCACAAGGAAGCCGGCAAGGTCCAGATTCCCTCCTGTCAGCGCCGACACCGCCCTTACCGTCAACGGATACAAAGGGAAAAAGGGCCAGCTGGCCGTTGCCGCTGCGGAGGAAGGATACCCCTCTGTCGCAATGCTGCGGTACCACTCGGCATCCCAGAGATCGGCATGCGTGAGGAAGTCCTGAAAGGACCAGCTGCCGAACTTCACGCTGCAGATGAGATAGAACACCGCCCGCGTGAACAGAATGGATCCCAGAATGAACCCTGCGAGCCTGTATTGTTGCCGCCGTTCCGTGCTCAATGCGCTCTCCCTCTGCTGCATCCGGTTCTGTCCTCTCCTCCGATCATACTGTCATTTCTCCCGGTGCAATGCGGCTCACCGCTGCACCAGTGTCTCATACAGTGCGAGATATTCCTGAATCTGCCGCTCCTCGGTATACTGCGCACCCTTTCGGGCGGCGGCCTCCCTCGTGATGGTGCCGTCTGCCCTTCTCTTCTCCAGCGTGCAGAGTGCCGAAAGGTAGGCCGCGGGCTCCGGCTCATGCAGGATGATCCCGCAGTCCTCCGGCACCAGCTCCTTCACGGCGCTCGAATCCAGCGCGATCACCGGAGTCCCGCAGGCCAGTGCCTCCACCGTCACCATGGAGAAGGACTCCTCCTCCGAGGGGTTGAGCAGCACCCAGGCGGCCCGGTACAGCTCCGCCAGTGCCTGCCGGTCCGCCGTCCGCTCGATGTGCACGATTCCCTCCGGCATTGACCTTCGCTGTGCCGCGTTCATGCCCACCAGGACCACCTGATATCCAGGCAGCTCTCCCTTCTGAATGCAGCGGGCCAGATACCGGAACACCTCCATCCCCTTCCGCTCATTCCACGCACTGGCCACCCCCAGCAGGATTCTCCGGTTCGGGTCGATGCCGTACCGCTTCTCCGGGCTCTCTGTCGTTTCCCCGCGGCCTTCCATGTGCCCGGCACCGGAACACCTCGTGTCCGGATGGAAGCAGGCCGGGTCCGTCCCGTTGGCGATCACCCTCACAGGATACTCCCGCAGGAAGGACCTCTCCACATTGCCCCGGATCCATTCCGACGGCGTCACCAGCGTCATGCGGGGCACGCCGCAGAAGCTCTCCTTCTTCCTCCGCCAATTCCCGGCGGAATCCTCCAGGCCGAAGCTCCAGGGATACTCCCTCTGATGCGGACACTGACCGCACCCGTGAAGCCACTTCTCACAGCTTGCCGTATAAAAGGCGCAGTGCCCGGTGTAGGCCCAGCAATCGTGCAGGGTCCATATCACCTGCCCCCAGAACTCCTCCTTGAGATACCGGAACAGCATCGGATAATTCAGGTAGTAGCCGTGCACGTTGTGGAGCTGCAGCACGTCCGGCTGCTCCCGCCGCAGAAGGCGGAGCAGCTGCCGCGTCGCCGCGATCGATCCTTCCCCGTTCCGGTCCGTTGCCGTCGTCAGCGCAACGTGCAACCAGAAGCCGAGGCCGTTCCCGCATTTCACCGAGGGGACATCCGCAAAGCCCTGCCGCCTTCCGTAAATCGTCAGGGTCCCCCATCCGCGCCGCACGGCCTCCCGCTGAATCGCATGCATGATATGTCCGCTGCTGTTGTTGCAGACAGCGTTGATCTGAATCAGCTTCGGCATCGCATCACCCTGCAGCGGCACGGAGCACATACAGGAGCACCGGCACTATTCCCAGACACAGAACAACGACAGCGCGCAGCGGCAGGAGCCACCCGTCGCACTCTCTTCCCTTTTGCAGTACCTTGAATTCCCGCCTGCGCAGAGGGTAATTCAGCCAGGCGAACAGCAGAATGCAGGCCGCGTAGACCGACAGACCGACACCGGAGGCGTACTCCTGGAGTCTCGCATCGCTGACATAAAGACCCAGCACCGTCATGACGCTGTACTCCTCCCCTGCCGAATTGCCCGGCAGGAGATACCTCCAGAAGGAGAGGTTCACAATCCCGCTGTTGAAGCACCAGGTGTAGGTAAAGATCTGAGCCACGGCCATGGCCGCCGTTCCGAGGATCTCCAGCAGCAGGTTGAGATACCGGTGCTCCTCGTTCAGCAGGATCAGAAGGATCATGAAGGGTGCCAGCAGGATCAGCCAATAAGGGTGGGAATAGCCGAAGGTGAACTGCAGGATGTATGCCATACAGCAGACATAAACCGGCAGCCGGCAGCCGTCCTTCTCTTCTGCCGGATGGCAGTAGCACAGGAACAGGAAGACCACCCAGGCGAAAACATAAACGAACAATGTGCCGAAGCCGATCGTGCCTGTCACGAACAGCGCGTCATACACCGGCTTGGCCACATTGGTGCCCGAGCTGCTCGTGGAATACACGCACCCCTCCACCAGCTCCGCGCGCCCGTAGGGCACGGCAACCCAGAAGAAGAGCACCGGCAACACCGCCAGAATTCCCTGCAGCAGGATCCGACGGATCCTCTTCTCCCGCAGGAGCACCAGCGGAACATAGATCAGAAGGGAGAAATATTTAAGCGGCGATGCCGCGGCGAACCAGATCGTGAACCGCCGGTTGTCCCCCTCCAGATAGGCCCGCAGCCCCATCATCATAAAGGTCAGCGCAATGATGTCGTACTGGCCCAGCACCACCAGACCCGTCATGAAGAAGGCAGAAGTCAGGAACAGGAGACTCCCGTCGGCCGCCATCTGTTTCCCGTCATACCGGCCGGATGCCGCTCCTGCCGCATTCTCCCTCTGCGCGATGGTGCCGATCAGGCGGCGGAAGGCAGCGAGGAACAGGCCCAGGAAGAACAGCAGCATGGACTTCATCCACATGAGGCACAGCGTGGAATGATAGATGTCAATGCCGCTGACCGATTCAACGACCCAGAGGGGAAAATTCCAGAGTGCGAAGATGATGTACATCGGGAAATCATACAGCGGAACATACTGCGTGTTCCCGATGAGGAAGACCTGCGAATAGAACTGCCGGATCTTCCCCTCGAACAGGATGTCCCAGAACCGCACCCCCTCGAGCCCGGTCTCATAGAAATCCGCATAATAGCAGCTGTAGAAGAGGAGCACCGCAGCCGCTGCGAACAGGGCCATCCCCAGCTTCCCCGGGAGGCTCCACGTCTTCCCTTCCATCCGTTTTATCTTTTTTATCTGTTTTATCCGTTTCACACATTTCGAATCTTCTGAAGCAGTCTTCATCGCAATACGGTCTCCGCATAGGCGCTGGTGAACACGCGCCGCCCCTCCGAGGAGAGATGAATCACATCAATGTAGCAGGCGGGATCGGTGTTGTCGAATTCCACCACATGATCCTCCCTGATCCGCGTCTCCGTGCCGGGATACGTCTCCAGCGCACGGACGGACGGCTCCGACAGGTAGTATTCTACCATATTGCTCTCCAGAAACTGACAATAGGCATCCAGCACCTCCACATAGGCCTGTTCACAGACGGCCGTCCGGTATTTCGGTGTCTCAATGAAACAAAGCTCGATCCCCCGGCTGCGGCACAGCTCAATGAGCCGCTGCAGGAAGGCCGTCTGCCGCCCGTTCATGGTATAATGCACCTTCTCATTGCGCTCCGTGGTTCCCAGCTGTCCGTCCAGAACCGTCGCCGACGCGCCCGTGTTCTCCACGAGATTCCCGCCGTTTCGGAACATGGCGTTCACCAAGGGATAGTCCGCATACCAGGACAGGAGCTTGTCGTTGTTGGAGGTCACCAGCATCTCCCAGAGATCCGCAGGGGATGCGCCGTCACTCTTCCTCATCTCCTGCCACAGATCCAGCTTGAAGGAGAGATCCGTGTCCAGGAACAGGCGCGTATCCTCCACCCAGGGATCTTTCTGCACGGAATTGACGAACAGATCCACGGTAACGGAGGCAATCGGCACCCCCTGCGCCAGAAGATACTCCACCTCCTTCTCGATGAGGAAGGGCTGGGCCCCGTTGTAGGAAAGGATGTAGGCCTCCCGGTTCTCTCCCCGGGCCCTGCTCAGCTCCTCCAGCGCGGAGATGTCCAGCCCCTGCCGGAACATCGAGGAGCCCAGGTAGAGATCATACTCCGTGTCCTCTCCCGCTTCTCTCGCCTCTCCGGCCCGGTGCAGCAGGGCCTGCAGGCCATAAGAGGCGTTCGACATCAGCAGTCTTCCATATTCATTTTTCACAGCCACCAGCACGATCACGGCCAGAAAGACCATGCCGGCGGTACGGAGTAATCGCTTCATCTTATCCTGTCACCCTACGGCTCGCGTAGAGGATTTCAATCACAATCCCGTACAGCATTTTCAATAATTCGCATACAGGAACCCTCCGGTTCCCCGCATGCCGAAGAGAATCACCAGCCCCAGCAGGATTCCGAACCTCACATCGAACAGGCCGGTGCTCTGCGCCTTTGCTTTTCCGCTGGCTCCTTCACAGGCTCTTCCTCCGGCCAGCTCCTCCCGCACCTCCATCACGAACAGCACGGCGATCAGCACAAAGGAGGTCATTGCATAGGCCGCACAGGAATTGTCCCCGGTAAAGGGCAGAACTGCGGCCTGCACGCTGCCCATCGACAAAGAGAAGCTGCGGAACATACAACGGACATAGCCGGCCGCCGCCGGAAAGCTCTCCGCCTTGAACAGAATCCAGCCGAACATGGCGATCAGAAAGGTGATGAGGCAGGACAGCCCGCGCTCTCCCGCCGCCAGCACCGCACCCGCAGCCTTCTGCGCCGCGCCGCGGTGCAGGGAGCCGGCATCCGTCCCCGCCTCCTCTGCCGGCAGAGTCAGGGTCTTCCGCCGCGGCGTCACCACATTCCAGAGGCCGTGATACAGGCCCCAGACCAGATACCGCACGCCGGACCCGTGCCAGAGCCCGCAGGCTGCAAAGGTGAGCAGCACATTCCGGGACACCTTCCATCTGCGGTCTGTCCGGCTCCCGCCGCAGGGAATATAGACATAATCCCGCAGCCAGGAGGACAGGGAAATGTGCCACCTTCTCCAGAACTCCTTCATGTCCCAGGACAGATACGGACGGCAGAAATTGGCCGGGCAGGACAACCCGCAGCACCGGGTGATGCCGACCGCAATCTCCGAATACCCGGCGAAATCACAGTACAGCTGAATCGAATAGAGCACGGCTCCCATCCAGACCGCCAGCGCGGGATAACTCTCCGGAGCTGCGAAGATCGCCGTGGCATAGCCGCCGATGCGGTCGGCGATGACGACCTTTTTGAACAGGCCGGAGACGATGAGACGCAATCCCTCCGCAAGCTCGCAGGAGCGCAGCGCCCTCTGTGCATGCAGCTCCTCCAGCATGGTCTCGGATCTTGCAATGGGACCGGACAGCAGCTGCGGGAAGAACATCACGTAGACGGCATAATACCGAAGGGAGCGCTCCTCCTTCCTCTTGCCGAGGAAGAGATCCGCCAGATAGCTGATCATCCGGAAGGAATCGTAGGAAATGCCGAGTGGCAGCACCAGCTCCGTTCCCGGCAGGGAGAAGGCCGTCCGGAAGAAATTCTCATATTTGAAGAAGAACAGAATGCCCAGCACGAGGAGAATCCCGGCGATCAGCCAGCCCTTCGCCGCCCTTCCGGACGGATTGCTGTCCTCTCCTTCCTCTTCTCTGACCCTTTCCCTTTCTATTGTTCCGTGCTGTTTCCTGTTCTCCTCCCTGTTGCCCCGGCAGGCGGCAATCCTCCCGCCGATCCGCCAGGTGAGCACCGTCTCCGCAAGGAGCAGGGCCAGAAACCGGGCATCACAGACAGCGTAGAAGAACAGACTCCCCAGGAGGAGCCAGGACACTCGCCATTTCCCTGGCAGCAGATGGTACACCAGTATGACAATGCCGGAATAGACGAGCAGCAGGTAGACATTGCTGCCGATCTCTCCCAGTGAATTCAATACTTCCATAGATGATCTTCCAATTGTATTGTCGTCGACTCCTGCGGGTGCGGCGAGAGAACTCGCCTGTATTTGCTCACGTGCGCATCCGCTCTGCCGCGTTCCGCTCCAAGGCCACCGGATCATCACCTGTTCGAGCTGCAGGCGGAGCGCAAAGTTCGCAAATTACAGGCGATTCTCTCTGCCGTATCCATGCCTCACTCCGTGATCACGCAGCAGAACCTGGTCAGGAAGGAGCACAGCGAGAGCGTGAAGAGGAGCAGGAGCAGTCTCCCGTCCTGACTCCCGCCCCCGGGTGCTCCGCGCAGCTCTGATCCGCTTCCTTCTCCGGGAACACGCTTCCTCCCCGGCAGCAGGAAGGGCAGGCAGATGAGGAGCGGGATGAAATACCTTCCCTGCATTCCCCGGATCGTCCCGATCCCGGCCCCGCCCCGGTAGGAATAGACGAACAGGAAGGAGGACATGACGATCAGAACGCCGGTGATCACCACGCCCCCTGCCGCTATGCGGTATCGTCTGCCTTGGAAGCTGCACTCTTCTGCCGTGCCGCACAGAACGGCAAGGAAGGTGCAGACTATGCCGGTACCCAGGAGGAGCGGAATCCCGTCGGAGAACTGATCGCCCAGGAAGAGCTTCCACAGCAAGGCAAAGCCGTCCGTGTACAGGGTCTTGATATACACCAGGGCCGTCCGGAGCGGGTGCGTCAGCACCCATCCGATCGTATACGTCGTCTGCATGTCCACGCCGGCCCTTGCATCGAAGCCGCTGTTCCCGAGAAAGGTCAGCACCTCCTGTCCTCTTGCTCCCAGCACAACCGCGCCGCAGAGGACCACGATCCCCAGCAGCACGCCCGCGAAGATTCTCTTGTGCTTCATCACAAGGCTTCCTCTCCGGATGAACAGGAGCAGGAGAAGGAAGTTGGCATAGATGAACTTAATCGGCGCAAAGGCCACGAACACCAGGAGCACCAGAAGCCCCTCACGGACAGAAACCCGTCTCTGTTCCCCCAGCCGCGCACAGAGGCAGGCGAACAGGATGCAGAAGCCCAGGTTCCACACATCATAGGAGCAGGAATTGACGATCCAGAGGACGGAGGGCAGGACCGAGACCGCGATGACTGCCCGCCGCAGCCGCGGATACACGCGCATGGCAAGCCATGTCAGCACGGCGTACAGCAGGACATTCATCTCCCTTGCCGCGATGATGTACAGCTGGTACGGAGCCCGCAGCAGGCGCATCGCGGTGATTCCAAGGGCGGACACCGCATAGCTGTAGTGCGGCATGATGCCCTCCAGCGCATATCCGCCGGCTCCGTCCACTGCCTGATTCCCATAGGCCCAGTCGGTCCAGAACTGCCGGAGATAGTCCGCACTGTCAAAGCCGCTCATCCGCAGGACCCCGGACGGCACCTTTGCTGAGAGGTGCCGTGCCTCCGACAGGAGCCCGGCGTGCTCCATCCAGGCCATCCACTGATTGGAGACGGCATAGGCGCTGCCGAAATGGAGTTCCTCATCCGCCACGCAGGGCGGCACCATGACCAGCATGCCGATGACGGCGAGGAGGAGCGCCCCGCCGATCCAGAGCACAGGGAACGGAAGGTGCAGAAGGCCGCAGCTGTAATAATAAGCCACGGAGAACAGCAGGAGGAGCAGTCCGGCAATCACCGGCAGGAAGCCGCCCCACCCGCGGGATCCGCCGTACAGAACCCAGGTGATGCCGTCTGTCACTTCTCCGCCCGCTGCCGCAATCTCCACGCGGTAGGTCTCTCCGACGGACAGACCGATCTCCGCCACGACAAGGTCCGGCATCCTCTCCAGCTTCAGAGTCGGAACATTCAGTTCCTCCACCTGCCTTTCCCAGACCGGCCTTCCGTCCGAATCCAGAATGCGCAGGGTTCCGGTCAGCATGCAGGGGTCATACAGATCATAGACACTTTTCACGGCATCGTCATTGCAAAGGCCGATGCCCCGGATCACCGCCCGATCTGCCGATGCCGTGAACTCCTGCGCGGTCCCGCTCTCCAGCACCCACCGCTCCGGTACGGTCTGCTCCTTCAGATAGAACTGCCACCACAAAAGGAGCAGAATCACTCCTGCTCCCACGAAGATCAGATACCGTTCAACAATTCGCCGCTTCTCTGCCTTTTCCAACAATTCTCTGTCCTGTTTCCCTCGTCCGGTTCGCTTCTCTCTCATCCGTACAGCACGTTGAGCGGTCCCACCGTCTTCACCACGACCACCCAGGTCCCTTCCGCCTGCAGAATGCGGAAATCGCCGCTCGCCAGATCCTCATAATTTTCAGACAATCCCGATTCCTGAATCGCCCGGATCGCCTCCTCCGACGGCTCTGCCAGCACGACGCCCTCATAGCTGCACATGTGCGTCCGGAAGGAGGCGTCCTCATAGGCATAGAGATCCGTCGTGGCCACCGGCCAGATCACAGAGTAGAGCTCCGGATCGTACCGGAGCGGTGATACGCTCTCTGTCTCGTCCCAGCTCAGGATGTTCAGGAAATACACCGGCTGGTCATAGGTGAACCCTTCCGTCCGGTCCAACGCCGACAGAATCCGCGTGCAGAGGGACCGGTCCTGCGTCATGACATGATGCTGGTTGGCATACCCCACGTTGTCGAACAGGAAGGAGCCGTAGATCATGCACACGAGGGCCGCCATTTCGCCCCAGTACAGAAGACCTGCTCTGCGGGGAAGGTGCCCTCCGTCCTCCGCCGTGTGCGCCGTATCCAGCACCCTCTCCGTCAGCGGAAGGCTTCCGAGGAGGAGCAGCATCAGGGACATCCGGTGCTGTCCGCGGTACATGAAGCCATAGCTCAGAAGGGACATGGTGCAGACCGCGGCCGGCACCAGAGCGGCCCACAGGAGGAGCTCCAGCGTGACAAGGGCGCGGTGTCTGCGCTCTCCCCTTGCTGTCAGTGTCCGTCTCCTGCGCACATAGAGCACCGCAATGCACAGGAGAATCCACAGATAGACCAGATAGTAGCTGAACCGGAAGGACGGCAGGATCTGGATCTTCCACAGTCCCATGATCCCCAGCTTCACAATGGCATGCAGATAGTTGCCAAGGAGGGAGAAGGCAAAGGCGCCGCTCATGGCAGCCTCCGCTCCCTGATAGCTCGTCTGCTCGATCTCATACACCCCCATCAGGAGCTTTGAACTCAGCAGCAGAAAGGCCCCGGCGAGCAGAACGACGAGAAGGCTCCTCCCGATCCACTGCCACCTTGCCCGCAGATCCGAATTCTCTGACAGCGTCTGCAGGATCAGCTCCAGCAGCAGCAGGGTCAGGGCACAGGCCAGGTTCACCGGCAGGATGACCAGGGACAGGCTTAAGGAGAGCCAGGCGCCCAGCCACAGCCGCCCTGTATGGCCCCCGGGGGCGTCCCCTCGTCCCTGCTCTCCCGCGCGCTTTAAGAGGAGCGCCGCAAGGCAGGCGAGCAGCACAGAGACCGGATACCCCACCTCATACAGCGTCATATAGGCCTGCGTCGGAGAGCTGACCTCCAGCAGAACGGCAGCCAGATATCTCCCGGCCGCAGACCGGATCGGCAGAATATCGATCACAACCTGTGCAATCAGAGCGATCACCAGCAGGATCAGGATGCCGGAGACAAAGGGGGTCCGGTACCAGGTCTGCACCCGGTTGACGGCATTGCTCAGCCACCGGCCCGTGCTGGCCCCGGCAAAGGTGCTGACGAGGCGGACCGACTCCTGCGAATAGGTGCCCAAGCGTATCCTCCGTGCCGATCATGTTCAGCATGCAGTAGGCATGCGTCAGAAACCCCGCCGCCAGCGATGCCAGGAACACTCTTTTATGAAACAGAAAAGGAGCCTTCCGCACCCGCGGCACGAGTCCCAGCTGTTCCTCGAATGACAGATTCATTTATCCCTCCAGCAGCCCCGGATCCTTGTCCTCCATGTTGGTGGACCGGACAATGTACAGCGGCCGCTTCTTCACCTCCAGATAGATCCGGGCCAGATACTCCCCGATGATGCCCAGGATCAGAATGATCGTCCCGCCGAAGAATGCGATCAGAATCACGATGGTGCCGTACCCTGTCCGCGGTCCGTCGGAGGTCAGGAGCTCCGCAATGAACCAGACGGCGGCGATCAGCGTCACCAGATCGATTCCGAAGCCCAGCCACACGGCTGCCCGGAGCGGCGTCGTTGCAAAGGCGAAAAAGCCGTTGACCGCATACCGCATCAGCCCGCGCATGGACCACTTCGTGCTGCCGGCTGCCCGCGGTACGTTCTCATATTCAATCCACTTCGTCTCATAGCCGACCCAGGACATGATGCCCTTCGTAAAGCGCTCCCGCTCGCCCAGCGACATCATGGCGTTGACCACGGCCCGCTTCATCATGCGGTAATCCGAGCCGCCCTGCACCAGGTGCATGGTCGTCAGTTTGTTGATGATCCCATAGAAGCCTCTCGAGAGGACACTGCGCAGCAGCGGCTCGCCCTTTCGGTCCACTCTTCTCGCGCTGCAGCTGTCATACCCCTCGTCCAGCGCCGCGATCATCTCCGGGAGGAGCGCCGGCGGGTGCTGCAGATCCGCATCCATCAGCACCACATAGTCTGCCTCGGAATACGAGAGTCCTGCATAAATGGCCGCCTCCTTGCCGAAATTCCTGGAAAAGGACAGATATTTCACCCGTTCCTTTCCCTCCCGGGCTGCGAGCTGCTCTATCCTCTGCAGCGTGTCATCGCTGCTGCCGTCATTGACGTAGATGACGGACCACTGCAGCTCCGATATCCCCTGCAGGGCCTCTTCGATGCTGCTGTACAGGGCGGCAATGCATTCCGCCTCATTGTAGCACGGGACTATGATCTCCAAACTTCGCACAGAAACACCCCTTCCACGCGCCCCTCAAGTATCCCCAGGCAATGTCCGGCCGGTGATACCTCAGCGACTGCACAACATAATAAACGGTAAAGGCAGGATTAAACAGGAGGAAGTATCGTATTCTTGCTGCCGGTCCTGCATACCGCCGCATCATAATGCTGCGGTTCCTCGCAAAGGTGTAGGCTCTCCTCGGTGAGCCGATGCCAAGACTCCGCAGCTCTGTATTCTCTCCGGTCATCACCGCACCCAGATGCAGCGTTCTCGCCTTCGGTGCATAATACTGCGCAAATCCCGCCTTCTGCACCCGCAGTCCCAGATCCGTCTCCTCATACATGATTTCAAAATAGGAATCCCAGCCGCCGGATTTCTCGTAGGCCTCCCGCGTCATCATGAAGGAATTCGTGGCTGCTGTCGTAGGATATTTC
>CAVKMX010000038.1:0-974 GCA_963657295.1 Clostridium sp. CAG:302 | reverse complement strand
CCCCTCCGGGTTCACGCGCTCCAGCCGTATGCCGGACTCTTTGAACACTGCTCTCGATGTGCGAAGATCGATGCCGCAGCCAAGAGCACCCACCTCCTGTCCGTCTGCCCCTCCCAGGGACAGCGGTGCCGCCAGCCCGGCTCCGGGATGCTGCTCCAGAAAGCGTACCAGCTCTGTGATCATGTCCGGGTAAATCTCATTGTCATCATCAATGAAGAGCAAATACTCCCCCTCTGCGTGCCGCACCCCCTCGGCTCTTCCCCCTCCTGCGTTCAGGTTCACCGGACTCGCGATGTAGCGTACGACAAGGGAATCTCTCTTCTTCGCTTCTGCAAAGGACTGCACAATCTCTCCCGTGTCATCTGTGGAGGCATTGTCCACAACGATGACCTCGATCACAGGATAATCACTGGCTGCGATCGAATTCAACAGCCGCTGCAGATCCCTTGCTCTGTTATAGGTTGGGATGATCACGGAGACCTTGTTCACTGTCTTTTCCTTCCTATCGCTGTAAGGAGCTTCCGTACCGAAACCATTTCCTCACTCTTCCGATACCGCAGCCACAGCAGGGTCACAGGAACCAGCACGGCCGCAAGAAGACGCAGCCCAAACCATAAAATTCCATCCTCCGGAATCAATCGGCATACTGCATAGGAACATGCACTCGTCACCAGCAACATCACCGTATATCCTGCCTGTAGCTTTATGTACTGCAGACCGTTTTTCTTAAAATATTTATGAAAGATGGAAATAAATTCCACAGGCAGATTGATCAGTGCAACCGTCACAATCGTAGCCAGTATCACTCCCGCCACCCCGAGGAACAGTACCAGCACCAGATTCAGGATCAGATTCGCTGCGGCCTCGACGATGGCCAGAAACCGTTCCTGGTTCCATATACCGGTCGTTTCCTTCAGAAGCTCGCTGATATCCACCAATCCCATCAGATAGAAATAAATGCAGAATAGGATGAC
>CAVKMX010000037.1:16288-19168 GCA_963657295.1 Clostridium sp. CAG:302 | reverse complement strand
GTAAAGGGCGTTCAGAACGGACACAGTGACGTGGCCTTTACCGAGGAGGAACAGGAATCCATGGATAAGGCAATGGGGCAGACAACCGGTCGCAGACGATCCGTCGGAAGATAGGAGAGCAGCTGCGGAACGCAGGGAATGTTCCACATGGAACATGGAAAATCGTGCGGCAGCTTCCTGACACATGGCCGTCCGCACGTGCATAAAGGCCGCAAATGGATGCGGCAGAAAGAGGAGCATATGATTGACATCAGATTTCTAAGAGAGAATCCGGATATCGTAAGAGAGAACATTCGCAAAAAGTTCCAGGATGAGAAGCTTCCGCTGGTGGATGAGGTCATTGAGAACGATGCAAAATCCCGTAAGGCCCAGCAGGAGGCAGATGAGATTCGTGCCAACAGGAAGAAAGCCTCCAAAGAGATCGGTGCTCTCATGGCACAGGGAAAGAAAGAAGAGGCCATGAAGCTGAAGGAGGAGCTGGCAGATGACAGCCGCCTGAAGGAACTGGACGAGATCCAGAAAACGGCTTCCGATATTGTCCGCAGGGACATGATGATCATTCCCAATATCATCGATCCCTCGGTTCCGATCGGAAAGGACGATTCTGAGAATGTTGAACTGCAGCGGTTCGGTGAACCGGCAACACCGGACTTTCCGATTCCGTATCATACCGATATCATGGCACGATTCGACGGCGTTGATTTTGAAGCAGCCGGGCGTGTGGCAGGCAATGGCTTCTATTATCTCAAGGGAGATATCGCAAGACTCCACTCCGCCATTCTTTCCTATGCAAGAGATTTCATGATCGACCGCGGCTTTACCTATTATGTACCGCCCTTCATGATCCGATCTGCCGTTGTCGACGGCGTCATGAGCTTTGCCGAGATGGATGCCATGATGTATAAGATTGAAGGAGAGGATCTGTATCTGATCGGGACATCGGAGCATTCCATGATCGGCTCCTTCATTGATCAGATTCTTCCGGAGGAATCGCTGCCGAAGACATTGACCTCTTATTCTCCCTGCTTCCGCAAGGAAAAGGGAGCACATGGAATTGAGGAAAGAGGCGTATACCGGATTCACCAGTTCGAGAAACAGGAAATGATCGTGGTTTGCCGTCCGGAGGAATCCATGGACTGGTATGAAAAGCTCTGGAAGAACACCGTGGATTTCTTCCGCAGCATGGATATTCCGGTGCGGCAGCTGGAATGCTGCTCGGGTGATCTTGCCGATCTGAAGGTGAAGTCCTGCGATGTGGAGGCCTGGTCTCCCAGACAGCAGAAATATTTCGAGGTTGGCTCCTGCTCCAACCTGGGGGATGCACAGGCAAGGCGTCTGCGCATTCGCGTAAAAGGAAAGGATGGGAAGCTGTATCTGGCACATACGCTGAACAATACCTGCGTTGCCACGCCCAGAATGCTGATCGCATTTCTGGAAAATAATCTGCACGAGGATGGATCGGTTTCCATTCCCGAGCCTCTGCAGATGTACATGGGCGGCAAATCGGTTTTGACTCCCCTTCACGACTGAAGCGATAACACAAACTCCTGCCGGATTTCATCCGGCAAGAAACTGAGAGCACGGTTTGAACAGATATTTCCGAGCCATAGGCTTTTCCACTCCGCCGAGACGGTGTGACATCAATCATATTGTTGCAGACGGCCTGCAGCACGCAGGATACCGGGCCTATACCACGAATGACGAGGATGAGGGATCGATCCTGGCGCAGTACGAGATCCCTCTTGGAAACCGCTTCGGAATATCGGTTTGCGGTCAGTTCGATGAGAAGGATCAGTTCTATCCGGATTATTGCTATCCGTATCTGGATGCGGATCGGATCACCAGCAGCGAAGAGGTATCGGTGGAGGCCAGGATAGACAACGATTCCTATGCGGGAGTCTGTGAGGATGACAGGGTCGGCGTGACCCTGATCTTCCGTGTGCGCAATGCCATTGAATATATCAAGAGTATGCATACCAGCTTTCAGCCGTTGGAGGGAGTACAGACCTCTTTGACGGCACTCTCGCTGGAAGGTACGATTCTGCTGCCGATTTATAAGACGGCGGAGGAGGTTCAAAGACAGCAGGAGGAGCAGCAGAAAAAAAGAAAATGGATGCAGGCCGCCAGAAACGGAGATGAGCACGCCGTACACGAGCTGACAGCAATGGACATGGATCTCTATGCGGGTGTGATGACGCACATCCAAAGCGAGGATATCTATTCCGTTGTGGATTCGTATCTGATGCCCTATGGAGCAGAGTGCGAACTGTATTCTCTGCTGGGGGAAATCCGACAGGTAGAGACGGAAACGAACCGTCTGACGGGAGACGAGGTTTATATATTGACAATTGACTGCAACGGGTTATATATGGATGTTGTGATCAATAAGGCGGATCTGTTCGGAGAACCGGAGACGGGACGGAGATTCCGGGGCTCTGTCTGGATGCAGGGGAAGCTCATTTTCCCTCATGCAGGGTAACGGAGCCGGGACAGGAACGGCAGCAGAATACAGAAAAGGCGAGAGAAACCAAGGGTGGGGATAGAACAGGCGTTCTATCCCCACATGCGTTTTCACGCAGGAAAAGGACCATTTTATCGCCGGTAAATACTGAAAAAGGCACAGAGAGAAAATGGAGGTAAGAATGAAGATTTATCCGGTAGGAGACATGTCATTGTCTGTCGACTTCGGCAATTATATCGATGAAGACAGAAACAACAAGGTGATGAAACTGGAATCCTGCCTGAGAGAGCAAGGCATCCCGGGAGTCCTGGAGACGGTGCCGTCGTACCGCGCACTGATGATACGGTATGATCCGCTGATCCTTTCCTATGAATCACTTGGAAAAGCAATTCTCGATCTGAGGGACGTGGTGGATGCAG
>CAVKMX010000037.1:0-16278 GCA_963657295.1 Clostridium sp. CAG:302 | reverse complement strand
TGGATGCAGCCGGGGCGAATACAGAGAAGAAACACATTCACCTGATTCCCTGCTGCTACGGCGGAGCCTACGGAGAGGATCTGGCCGGCATGGAGAAGATCACCGGCCTTCGTGCAGAGGAGATCATACGGATTCATGCCGGAACAGATTATAAGATTTACATGCTGGGATTTCTTCCCGGCTTTGTTTATCTGGGAGGAATGGATGAGCGGATTGCGGCACCGCGTCTGGATGAACCGCGGGTTGCCATTCCTGCGGGCAGTGTAGGAATCGGCGGCAGGCAGACGGGCGTATACCCCATTGCATCGCCGGGAGGGTGGCGTCTCATCGGCACGACCCCGGTGAAATTCTATGATCCGAACAGGGAGAAGCCGATCCTGTGCAGCGCGGGAGAATACATTCGCTTTCTTCCGGTTTCTCCGGAGGAATACAGGCGGATTGAACAGGCACAGGAAGAAGGAAGCTGGAAACCGGAGCAGATCACAGAATAGAGGGCCCGTGCATACGATGTGCCGGATAGACAGAGAGGTTTTGAGAAATGAAGCTTAGGATTGAAAACCCCGGTGTATTGAGTACCATACAGGACCGGGGAAGGTATGGATATATGAAGGCCGGTGTCCGTACGGCCGGTGTGATGGATACAGACAGTTATCAGACGGCCAATGCCGTTCTGGTCAATGCACCGGATGCGGCCGTGGTGGAAATGACGCTGATGGGAATGACGGCGATCGTGGAGGAGGAGGGCTTTCTGACTCTGACCGGTGCGGAAATGAACGGAACGTTGGACGGCATTCCGTTCCTGCGCAATCAGAAAATCCATGCACGGAAGGGACAGCGGCTGGCCATGGGCATGGCCTCCAGCGGATGCCGGGGTTATCTTGCCCTGGAGGGAGGAATTGATGTTCCCAGGGTTATGGGCAGCCGATCCACCGATGTAAAGTGCCGCATCGGAGGAGTGGAGGGACGTGCCCTCCGGGCGGGAGATGTTCTGTGCTCCGGAGAAGAGCGGCTGCAGGAGCCGGCGGCGACAGCTGCGGGAGGATCCGGGAAAGACGGCGGGCAGCGGATACCGGCACAGCAGGAATCGTATGCAAAGCGTCCGCCTGTCTATGAAACATCGGTGCGTGTCCGCGTGGTGGAGGGACCGCAGGCAGACTGGTTCTCGGAGGAGGAGAGAGATCGATTCTTTGCGGAAGCCTATACCGTGGCGGCAGAGAGCGACCGCATGGGAATGCGGCTGAAGGGACGCCCGGTGGAAAGCCTGCACGGCGTGGACATTGTATCGGACGGCATCGCCTTCGGCTCCATTCAGATCACAAAGAGCGGCATGCCGATCATTATGATGGCAGACCATCAGACGATCGGCGGGTATGCCAAAATCGGAACCGTCTGCTCCTTTGATCTGCCGAAGCTGGCGCAGCTGCGCCCCGGAGATCAGGTCAGCTTCTGCAGAATTTCGGTGGAGGAGGCCCAGAATCTCTACTGCCATCCGCAGGAGAGGAACCGGACGGCACCGCTGGCATGCCTGGGGAGGAAAACCATACGGGAGGAGGGATGCCATCGGCATCGCTTCCAAAAGACGGTCTATTACTATCGCCATAGATAGCAGATTTTCCAATTGACAATAAAAAAGCGGGAATTATAATTTGGAGTTGTGAAGAGGCAAAGAGGCCGAACAGAGGAATCTGTTCGGCCTCTTTTCATGTCAGGAAGAGGAGAATAGAGATGAAGACACTGGGTTACTACAACGGCAAATACGATGAAATTGAGAATATGATGATTCCCATGAGCGACCGGGTTCATTGGTTCGGAGACGGCGTGTATGATGCAGGTCCGTGCAAAAATTATCATATTTTCGCAATCGATGAGCATGTGGATCGTTTCTTCAACAGCGCGGCTCTTCTGGACATCATCATGCCGGTGACCAAACAGGAACTGAAGGATCTTCTGAACGAGCTGGTGAAGAAGATGGACACCGGCGATCTCTTCGTTTATTATCAGGTAACCAGAGGCAGTCAGATTCCCCGTGATCATGCCTTCCCGGGGACTCCCGGAAACCTCTGGGTAACTTTGACACCGGCGCAGGTGGGAGACGGAAAGGCACCCATCAGCTGCATTACGCTTCCGGATACACGCTTCTATCATTGCAACATCAAGACGCTGAACCTGATTCCCTCCTGCGTGGCGACGCAGAAGGCCAAGGAGGCCGGCTGTGCAGAAACCATTCTGTATCGCAGGAACATGGACAACCGTGTTACAGAGTGCGCACACAGCAATGTTCATATCATCAAGGACGGCAAGCTGTATACCGCACCCACGGATGAGCTGATTCTGCCCGGCATTGCACGGGCGCACCTGATCCGGATGTGCAAGCAGCTCGGCTATGCCGTGAGCGAGACGCCCTATGATCTGGATACGCTCTGGAAGGCGGATGAGATTCTGGTCACCAGCTCCAGCAAGCTGTGCCTGCATGTCAATATGCTGGACGGCAAGCCGGTAGGCGGCAAGGCACCGGAGATGCTGGAAGATCTCAGGAGTCATCTGTACGGTGAGTTCGAGGAAGCATCGAGATAAACAGACCGGAAGGAGAGAGGACAGAGAATGGATTTTACGGATATGACGCCTGCCATGGTGCGCAGGGAAATTCGGAACGGAGCCTATGCCGGACAGACCTCCGGTCTGTGCCCCGGATATGCCCAGGCGAATCTTGTGTCGCTGCCGCGGGACATCGCCTATGATTTTCTGCTGTTCGCACAGCGGAATCCGAGATCCTGTCCTCTGCTGGAGGTCAGCGACACGGGGAGCCGCAGCCTGCATGAAATTGCAGAGGATGCAGACATTGCAAGGGACATCCCGAAGTATCGCATTTACGAAAAGGGAGTGCTGACCCAGGAGGTGACGGATGCGGCTCCTTACTGGAGGGACGATCTGGTCAGCTTTCTGATCGGCTGCAGCTTCTCCTTTGAGGGAGATCTGCTGGCGGCGGATGTGCCGGTGCGTCAGATCGAGGAGGGCTGCAATGTTCCTATGTACAACACGAAGATTCCCTGCCGGTCTGCAGGAATTTTCCACGGGAATATGGTTGTATCCATGCGGCCGATTCCGTATGAGCTGGTGCCGAAGGCGATTCTGATCACGGGCGCGATGCCGAAGGTGCATGGTGCGCCGATCCATGTGGGAGATCCCGCTGTCATCGGCATCCGGGACCTGCAGCATCCGGACTACGGGGACATGGTTTCCATCCGGGACGGTGAGGTTCCGGTGTTCTGGCCGTGCGGCGTTACACCGCAGAACGTCATCATGCAGTCCAAGCCGGATTACGTGATCACGCATGCTCCGGGGCATATGTTCATCACCGACGTGAAGAATGTGAACCTGAAATATTGAAAAGCGGAAGACGAGAGAGCAAAGCCATGAAGATTGATCTGAACTGTGATATGGGAGAGAGCTTCGGCAACTATAAGATCGGTATGGATGCTGAGGTGGTGCAGCAGATTTCCTCTGCCAACGTCGCCTGCGGATTTCATGCATCGGATCCGGTTGTAATGGAGAAAACGGTGGCCTCCTGTAAAGCCGCCGGAGTCGCCGTGGGAGCGCACCCGGGTTTTCCGGATCTGGTCGGCTTCGGCCGGCGGAATCTGAAGGTTTCGAACGAGGAGCTGAAGGCGATGATCGTGTACCAGGTGGGAGCGCTGAAGGCGTTCTGCGCCGCGGCGGGCATTCCGCTGCAGCATGTAAAACCCCATGGTGCGATGTACAATATGGCGGGAAAGGACGCGGCGATGGCGGACGCCATCTGTGAGGGAATCCGGGAGGTGGATCCTTCGCTGATCCTGCTGGGGCTTTCCGGCTCGGAGCTGATCGAAGGTGCCAAAAGAGCGGGGCTCCCTTACGCAAGAGAGGTATTCGCGGACAGAGCCTATGAGGAGGACGGATCTCTTGTGGCCAGGAGCAAGGCGGGAGCTGTCATCACCGATGAAGAGGAGGCGATTGCCCGCGTCATTTCCATGGTGAAGGAGCACACGGTCACGGCCATCACCGGAAAGAAGATTGAGGTGATACCGGATTCGATCTGCCTGCATGGTGACAATCCGAAGGCAGTGCTGTTCTCGGAGAAGATCCGGAAGGCACTGGAGGCAGAGGGCGTGACGGTGGCGCCGATTCGCGAGGTAATCGCTTAGGAGACCTGTATGGATCAGTTTACAGATAAATTCGATGAAATCGACGAGATTGTTCTGCGCCATTCACAGCGCGGAATGACCGTTCTGCGTGAGCATCAGGAGAAAAGGCTCTGTGAGAAGGCGGCGAAGATGATTCTCTCCTGGGAGAAGGGAACCGTGCTCCTTGCGACGGGATTCTATGTTGCAGGATATGCGGAGACCGACGGACCGGCGGGGACCATGGTCATGGCCAGGGCACTCCTGGCATTGGGATATCATCCGGTCATTCTGACGGATTCCTTCTGCAAAGGCTTCTTCGAGCCGGAGGGAATCGACGTGGAATACCTTCCGATGCAGGCAGAGGATGCGGATTGTCTGGCAGTTGCACAGAAATACCGGCCGGTGGGAATGATCTCCATTGAGCGCTGCGGCAGGAACATCCAGGATGACTACGCCAACATGCGCGGCATCAGCATTGCAGAGAATACGGCACCGGTTGACCGGCTCTTCGAGCTGACAGGTCCGGATGCGGCAGAGAGCAGCTGTCGGATGCCCTCCATCGGTGTAGGAGACGGCGGCAATGAGATCGGCATGGGCAATCTCAAGGACATCATCACAAAGGATCTCGCACTGGTACCCTGCAGGGTGAAGACGGATCTGTTGGTCACGGCCAGTGTATCCAACTGGGGTGCCTACGGCATTGCCGCGGCCCTGCAGCTGCTGACCGGCAAAAGAGTATATTCCGAGATCGACGGCGAGCCTGTGGATCAGAAAACAGAGAAATTCATCGCCATGACCGTAGATGTGGGGAGCGTAGACGGCGTCACGCACCAGCGTGTGGCTCACGTGGACGGATACGAGGCCGGCATAGAGACGGAGATTCTGACGGCATTGGCAAAGGCCGCGGAGCTGGGATAAGAGCCTGCCCGGGCGCAGCCCGGAATTGCCGGAAGGATGCATGAGAAGGTTCGCCGCAGAGCGGAGAATTCCGGGGTGAATACAGCAGATTGAACGGTAGCGCGCAGAAAACAGGTTGTATTATTGTATACAATTTGGATTGCACAGGGAGATTTGCGGAGTATAATAAAGGTCATGTTACAAAGAGGTGACAGCGAGGGACAACCTGCGCGGTCACCTTTTTTGTTGAGATCTGTTACAGGAATGCGGCAAGGGCGCCGGGCAGCTTCAGGGCTGTTCGGCGCCCTTTGTGTGTTTTCTATCCAGCAGATGTACAAGGAGGAAGAATGTTATGAAGAAGAGAATTTTCAGCGCATTGTTGGCAGGTATCACTGCTCTTTCGCTGGCGGCCTGCAGCTCCAGCGGTTCTGCAGACAGCACGAGCACATCGTCGTCTGCGGAGAGCACCGAGTCCGCTGCGGATTCCGGAGAGGCGGCATCCGGCGATACCATCAAGCTGGGAACCATTGCTCCCAGGACCGGATCGCTGGCATCCTTCGGCATCGCGGCAACGAACGGCGCCAATCTTGCCGTGAAGGAAATCAATGAAGCAGGCGGCATCGACGGAAAGCAGATTGAGGTCATCAATACGGATGATCAGTCGGATCCCACGGAGTGCCTGAATGCGTTCAACTCGCTGGTATCGGACGGCGTCGGTCTGATTGTCGGCTCTGTCACCTCCGGCTGTACCAGTGCCATCACGGGAGCAGCCAACGAGGAGGGCGTCGTGATGATCACACCGTCTGCAACGGCAGACTCCATCACCACGGCAGATGATTATGTATTCCGTGCCTGCTACGCGGATTCCTTCCAGGGAGCCATTGCAGCGGCCTATGCGGCTCAGTCCGGATACACCAGCGTCGGTGTTGTGTACTGCGCGGCAGATACCTACTCCAAGGGCCTGTACGATTCCTTTGCGGCGGCCTGCGAGAAGTACGGCGTCAGCGTGGACGCGGTAGAATCCACCGCCTCCATGGATGTGCAGGATTACACCAACCAGTTCGCTTCCATGGTAAAGGCAGGCGTCGATTTTGTTTACTGCCCTTACTACTATGATGTCATCGGACCTTACCTGGTAACGCAGGCCAGAGCAGCCGGCTATGAGGGAATCATCATGGGAGCCGACGGCTACGACGGATCGCTGGATTACACTGTAGACGGTGCGGATTTGACGGCCTTCAACAACGTTTACTGGACCAACCACTTTGATTCCGCAGATACATCGGAGATCGTACAGAATTTCGTAAAGGCCTATGAGGCAGAGTACAACGAGACGCCGATCTGCTTCGCAGCTCTGGCTTACGACTGCGTGTATATGTACAAGGATGCCATTGAGAGAGCAGGCACCACAGATCCCGCCGCGGTTCGCGATGCACTGGCAGATACCTCTGTCACCTACACCTGCGTAACAGGAACCTTCTCCCTGGACGAGACCGGAACGCCGGCAAAGGGTGCTTCCATCATCGCCTTCACCTCTGACGGCAAGACCGTATCCTCCGAGCTGGTGGATGTGGTCACCAGCCTGCCGGATGCAGAATAAGACTTCCGGTATGTCGGCTGCGGATACACAGGGGACAGAGCAGAATGGCTTTGTCCGGCTATGAATAAGCGCTCCGTCGGGCCTGCGGTCCGACGGAGGAGTGAAAGGATCAGAAGCGGTTCCCGGCAAGAGGTCAGTCCCTGCCGGGAACCGTGGGTTTGTACGAACAATTCACAGACACAGAAAGAGTGGAAGGCATGAGTACATTTTTTCAGACACTGATCGTCGGGCTGCGGCTCGGCAGTATCTATGCACTGATCGCCCTCGGCTACACCATGGTTTACGGCATCATCCGGCTGATCAACTTTGCCCACGGCGATTTCATCATGGTGGGCGGATACGCGATCATCTTCGCGACAGGCGTGATGACGGCACTGGGACTGCCGATTTGGATTTCCGTCATTCCGGCCATCATCCTGTGCGCGCTGGTCGGCATGAGCACAGAGGTGATTGCCTACCGTCCGGTCCGCAAAAAGGGAACGGCCATGACGGCTCTTATCACAGCCATTGCGGTTTCCCTTATGCTGGAGAACCTGGCACAGGCCATTCCGGCCATCGGTCCCAACCCCATGGTGGCAAGCCAGATTTTCCCTGCCAGCGGCATCACCATTGGATCGGTTACGATGGAATGGGCAACGGTGCTGACCATCGTTGTCGGTGCGCTGGTGATGCTGGCGCTCTATGCATTCACACAGAAAACCAAGCTGGGGCGGGCCATGCGCTGCGTTTCGGAGGATAAGGAGGCCGCGGCCCTCATGGGCA
The DNA here is from genome assembly GCA_963657295.1 of Clostridium sp. CAG:302. GTDB lineage: Bacteria > Bacillota > Clostridia > Lachnospirales > Lachnospiraceae > CAG-791. The sequence goes on along the minus strand of CAVKMX010000037.1, from coordinate 8,859 downwards.
TCAACGTGAACCGCACCATCCTGCTGACCTTTGCCATCGGCTCAGGTCTCTCCGCGGTGGCGGCCCTGATGTATATGGCACAGTACCCCAAGATTTACACGACCATGGGCTCCCTGCTGGGTCTGAAGGCCTTCGTCGCAGCCGTTCTGGGCGGCATCGGCATTCTGCCGGGAGCGATGATCGGGGGCATCGTGATCGGATTCGTGGAATCCTTTACCACTACCTATGTCAGCTCGAGCCTGACAGATACCTTTGTATTCCTGATCCTTATCGTGGTGCTCATCATCAAACCGGCAGGCCTGCTCGGCAAGAACGTCGGAGAGAAGGTCTGAGGGACGCCGCAGAACGTAGGTCATGGGAGAGAATGCCTTCCGGCATTTTCGAGGATCAAAAAACGGGATGGGTGCGCAGCCTGTACCTGTTTTGAAAGAGGTAGGTATGAAATTCAAATCACAGACAGCAAAGGGTTATCTGGTTAATACCATTGTAACGGCCGCGCTCTTCCTGCTCTTGTGCGTCATCAGCAGATCCGGGGCCGGCCAGGGAGATTTCTTCAAGCTGGTCCTGACGCCGAGCCTGTGGCAGTGCTGCTATCTGGTGCTGCTGTCGGCTTCCCTGAATCTGGTGCTGGGCTTTCTGGGACAGCTGTCGCTGGGACATTGCGGCTTCATGGCCGTAGGAGCCTACACGGCAGCGCTCCTGTCGCTGGCCCTGCAGAGAGCCGGCGTGTATGAAGAGAAATCCGGAATTCTTTTTACACTGATCATGTTCCTGTGCATCATTGCATCGGGACTTCTGGCGGCGGTCATCGGCTTTGTCGTAGGAATTCCCGCCCTGCGTCTGAAGGGGGATTACCTGGCCATCATCACGCTGGGCTTCGGCATGATCATTGTGAATACCATCAACAATCTTCCCTTCGCCGGTCAGAACGGACTGGAGCAGGGAAGCGCCGCGGCCTCGCTGTACGCCAACGGCCTGGGATTCGGCACAAAGGTAAAGGTGGACTATCTGTGGGCCGGTGTCCTGGTCACAATTCTCGGTGTTGCAATGATGTTCATGTTCGTGCGGTCCAAATACGGGCGTGCCATCAAGGCAATCCGGGATGACGAGATCGCAGCCTCCGCATCGGGAATCAATACCTCCCACTATAAGGTGCTGACCTTCACGTACTCGGCCTTCTTTGCCGGTGTTGCGGGTGCGCTGTACGCCTGCACCAATCAGACGCTGTCCACCTCCTCCTTCGCCTTCACCAACGGTGGTATCCTGAACTCCACCTTCGTGGTGGTCATGGTGGTGCTGGGAGGCATGGGCTCTCTGACGGGGTCCGTGGTGGCTGCCATCATCATGTTCTTCGTCAACTATGAGATCAAGAACGGCGCGTGGGTCAAGGCGCTTCCGAGTGCACTGCAGGCAGTGTTCACGTATCCGATGCTGGTGTACGCTGTCGTGCTGATTGTCATCATTATCTTCCGCCCGAGAGGGATCTTCGGAACCTATGAGTTCTCTCTGGTGAATCTCCGAAAGGATCTGAAAGCGGCCAGAGAGAAAAGAGCGGCGGAGAAGGCGGAACGTACCGGAAATGCAGAATGACAGCTTCCGGCATGAATGTGTCCGCAGGCGGCCGATCCTGTTGAAGCAGCCATGCCTGCCCGCGCAGGCGCTGTCCGGGATGGTTACGGTAACAGATACGACAGAAAGAGGAACAATATGAACAACAAAACGGCGAAAGAAACCGATGGCAGACTTCCCGTTCTGGAAACCAGGAAGCTGGGAATTACCTTCGGAGGCTTAAAGGCGGTCAGTGATTTCGATCTGAAAATCTACGAGGGTGAGCTGGTAGGGCTCATCGGTCCCAACGGTGCCGGGAAAACAACGGTGTTCAACATGCTGACCGGCGTGTATGAGCCGACCGACGGGTCGGTGCTCTTAAACGGGGAGCTTCTGAACGGCAGGAAAACGCATCAGTTCGTCGAGGCCGGCGTTGCCAGAACCTTTCAGAACATCCGCCTGTTCCACGACATGAGCGTGCTGGACAATGTCAAGGCGGCCTTCACCAAGGACATTTCCTATGGACTGGTGGCTGCGACGTTCCGGACAAAGGCATTTCGTGAGACCGAGGCGAAGATTACAGAGAAGGCGATCGATCTTCTGAAAATTTTCCATCTGGAGGATAAGAAGGACTGGATGGCAGCCAATCTTCCATACGGACAGCAGAGGAAGCTGGAAATCGCAAGAGCACTGGCGACGGACATGAAGGTGCTGCTCCTGGACGAGCCGGCGGCCGGCATGAACCCGACGGAAACCGAGGATCTGGTGAACTGCATCAATACGATCCGCGATCGGTTCGGCATTGCCATTCTCCTCATTGAGCACGATATGTCTCTGGTTATGAATGTCTGCGAGAGAATCAAGGTGATCGACTACGGCAAGACCATCGCAGAGGGTCTGCCGGAGGAGATTGCCTCCAACCCGCAGGTTATCGCGGCATATCTGGGAGCATAAGGAGGAAAAGGCAGATGCTGGAAATCAAGAATCTGAATGTATATTACGGAGCCGTGCACGCCATCAAGGGCATTTCTCTGAAGGTAGAGGACGGCGAGCTGGTATCCCTGATCGGTGCCAACGGCGCGGGCAAGACAACAACGCTGCATACGATCAGCGGACTGATTCCCGCCGCCTCGGGAGAGATCCTTCTGGATGGGCACAACCTGCAGAAGACACCGGCTCACAACATCATCAAGCTGGGGATGTCCCATGTTCCGGAGGGGCGTCATGTTTTCGCCCGGATGACGGTGGAAGAGAATCTGATGATGGGCGCCTATATCGAAAGCGACCGCAGGAAGATTGAGAGCAACATCGAGATGGTATACGGGCATTTCCCGCGGCTCAAGGAGAGACGGAAGCAGCTGGCGGGCACGCTGTCCGGCGGCGAGCAGCAGATGCTGGCGACAGGGCGTGCCCTGATGACCAATCCGCGGATGGTGCTGATGGACGAGCCCTCCATGGGCCTGTCTCCGCTGCTGGTAAAGGATATTTTCACCATCATTGAAGAGCTGCACAAGAGCGGGATCACGATCCTTCTGGTAGAGCAGAATGCCAAGATGGCGCTGGCGATTTCGGACCGCGCCTATGTTCTGGAGACCGGAAAGATTGCCATGGAAGGCACGGCAAAGGAGCTGGCAGAGGATGACGGCGTGCGGAAGGCCTATCTGGGCGCATAGCACGGTGCCCCGTTCCGTATCTGCGCTCCGGCGCGGCTGCAGAACGGGAGGTTCGGAGCAGCCACAGGAAAGAGAAGGGCGAAGAGAGCCCTGTCGCGGGAGAGTGTGTTATGAGCAAGAATTATGTGATCGCGATTGCAAGAGAAAAGGGAAGCGGCGGAAGCGACATTGCAAAGCTCCTGTCCGAGAAGCTGGGAATTCCTTATTATGACAGAGATCTGCTGCGGAAGGCGTCGGATGTATCCGGCATCAATGAAACCCTGTTCGGCGCAGCGGATGAGCGGATCGGCTTCCGGGAGATGATGAGCGCCGCACAGAAGGTGTACAACGGCGAAATTCTGCCGCCGGATTCGAACGACTATGTCTCCACCAGGAATCTGTTCAGCTTCCAGGCCAAGGTGATCAAGGAGATGGCCCAGACAGAGAGCTGCATCATCATCGGCCGCTGCGCGGATTACCTGCTGTCCGACCGGGACAATGTGCTGCGGGTGTTCATTCATGCGCCGCTGGAATTCCGGAAGGAAAGGATCAAATCCTACAGTCTTGCGTTGTCCGAGCGGGAAGTATACAAGCGCATACATGATTGTGACAAACGCCGCAGCGAGTATTATCATTACTATACCGGCGATGACTGGAGGGATGCCACGCACATAGACATCTCACTGGATTCTTCACAGTGGGGCATCGACGGGTGCGTTGATAAGATCATCGGAGCAATCCCGCTGCTGCTGGGAATTGATCCGATGGAGTAGAACAGGAGAATCCGCGGCAGCGAAATTCTCCCCGTGTGCCGTAGCGGATGCTGCGCACGGGAACGGAACAGGAAGGAATGTATGCAATTCAGCAAGAGGATGGACAGATTCGGCGATGAAATTTTCGCGGCATTGAATGAGAAAAAGCTGGAGATGGAGAAGGAGGGACGGACGCTGTACAATCTGTCCGTCGGGACACCGGATTTCCCGGTGGCAGAGCACATCAAGGAGGCGCTGATCGAGGCGGCCAAGGATCCGGAGAACTGGAAGTATGCCCTTCGGGACACACCGGAGCTCCTGGAGAGTGTCTGTGCGTATTACGGAAAGCGGTTCGGCGTCACCTCCATTACGCCGGATATGGTCTGCAGCTGCTACGGAAGCGAGGAGGGCATGGGACACATCGGCCTGGTGCTGTGTGATGAGGGTGATACCGTGCTCCTTCCGACCCCCTGCTATCCGGTGTTCATTGCGAGTGCGAAGATGGCAGGCGCAGAGCCGTATTACTATCCGATGTGCGCAGAGAACGGATTCCTTCCGAAGGTGGCCGACATACCGGAGGAGGTGGCCCGGAAGGCCAGATATATGATTGTTTCCCTGCCGTCAAACCCGACCGGGAGCGTGGCGAATGCGACCGTTTATGAGGAAATCATCGCCTTTGCGCGCAAATACGACATTCTGATCATCCACGACAACGCCTACAGCGACATCATCTACGACGGAAATGTGGGCGGGAGCTTCTTTCAGCATGAGGGAGCCTTGGATGTGGGCGTGGAATTTTTCAGCCTTTCCAAGAGCTTTAATGTGACAGGGGCGAGAATCAGCTTTCTGGTGGGACGAAGGGACGTGATCGCAGCCTTCCGAAAGCTCCGGGAGCAGATCGATTTCGGCATGTTCCTGCCGATTCAGAAGGCGGCGGTTGCGGCGCTGACCGGTCCCACACAGAGGGTGAAGGAGCAATGCGGCGAATATGAGGAGAGGCGGGATGCGCTCTGCGGCGGCCTCCGATCGATCGGCTGGGACGTGCCGGACAGTCACGGCAGCATGTTCGTCTGGGCCAGAATTCCGGAGGGACACGGTACCAGCATGGACTTCTGCAAAGAGCTGATGGAGAAGTCAGGCGTGATCTGTACGCCGGGCTCCAGCTTTGGCCCGATGGGAGAGGGATACGTGCGGTTCGCCCTTGTCCTCCCTCCGGCGAAGATTCAGGAGGCCGTGAAGGCCATTGCCGACTGCGGCATTCTGGGACAGCGGCAGGTGTGACAGGGAAAAAGAATCCGAAAACCCGTCGTCAGCCGTGGGAACCCTTTGCAGCGCAGACGCAGCAAAGGGGCGTGACCGGGGCAGGGAAGGATGACACGAGGAGACTCCTGCGCCCGGCTGACGGCATGCCGCCGGCGAGATCCGCATAGGTGCGCAGGGCGGTTGTCGGGAAAAAGCGTCTGCAGATTGAGGCGATCATGAGTTTTGCAGAAAACGAGCATCATGAGAGGGTCTGGGCTGAGGTGGATCTGGAAGCCATCCTCTTTAATATGGAGTCCATGCATCAGAACCTGCACCCCGGAACGAAGATGACGGCGGTCATCAAGACCGACGGCTACGGACATGGTGCCGTGCGGATTGCGCAGAGGCTGGAGAAGCTGGACTATCTGTGGGGATATGCGGTTGCAACCTTTGAGGAGGCGGAGGAGCTGCGGGAGAGCGGCCTGGAAAAGCCCATCCTGATTCTGGGGTACACCTTCCCCTATTGCTATGAGAAGATGGCAGAGCTGGGAATTCGTCCGGCCTGCTTCCGGGAGGATATGCTGGAGCAGCTTTCCGCAGCGGCGCAGAGAACGGGAAAGGAAATCGCAGTCCATATTGCCGTGGACACGGCAATGTCGCGGATCGGTGTGCGCCCGGATGACGAAGGGCTGTCCTTTGTCCGAAAGGCGCTGGAGACGCCGGGCCTCCGAACAGAGGGGATCTTCACACACTTCTCGAAGGCAGATGAGACGTCGCCGGCCAATACCGAGCGGCAGATCAGGGAGTTCACGGCATTCTGCCGGCGCATTGAGACGGAGCTGGGATATCGGATCCCTCTGCAGCATTGCTCCAACAGCGCGGGCATCGTGCGGTTCGCTGACGCCAATCTGGACATGGTGCGCGCCGGCATCACGCTCTACGGTCTCTGGCCGTCTGCGGAGGTGCCGCAGGATATTGTCCCCCTGCGGCCGGCATTGTCTCTGTATTCCACCGTCGCGTATGTGAAGACGGTTCCTGCGGGAACGGCTGTGAGCTACGGCGGGACCTATGTGACGGAGCGGGTGACAAAGATTGCCACGATCCCCGTGGGCTACGGAGACGGCTACGCACGGAGCCTCTCCAATAAGGGGTATGTATTGATCCGGGGAGCAAGGGCGAGGATCCTTGGCCGTGTATGCATGGATCAGTTCATGGCAGATGTGACGGACATTCCGGGAGCAGCGGCCGGCGATAAGGTGACGCTCATCGGAACGGACGGAGAAGAGAGCATCAGCATGGAGCAGATCGGCGACCTGTCCGGCCGCTTCAACTATGAGTTTGCCTGCGACCTGGGCAAACGGATTCCGAGGGTATACCGCGGCTGAGACAACGGGAAAGAGAACCCCAGGGAGCCCCGGGAAGGTGCCGTGTTCCCCAAAGGGGGCAGGCGGCTTCCCCTCAGCACAGTTCCATCGACAGAATATCCTGCAGCGGAACGGAAAGATAATTTCCGTCTCCGCTGCATTTTGCTGTGCGCAGCAGCGGAGCAGCAGGATCTGCAGAAGAGCCGTCGGAGGCATCTGACAGGGGAGCGGTCTCCGGGAGCGCTTCCCTCCCGGAGGGTGCGGCGGTTTCCAGAACCATAACGCGATGGCCCGCCGGGAGCTTTACGACGGAACCGGAGCAGGTTTGATAGTTGCCGCCCGCCTTTCTGGAATCGGGACAGAAATAGGTGACGCGGACCAGCTGGGAGCGTCCGTGGGAGCGCAGCTGCGCCGCAAGGAGCTGCAGCGTGCGGTCCAGCTCCTCACGGGCGTCCTCATCCAGCTCGATGCGCTCCGTTGTGAGCCGGGCCGTTTCCCGAACGAGGTCCTCGTAGCCGGAAAGGGCGGCAAAGGGGGCGAACTGTGCCGCCCGCTCTGCCGCCGGCAGGGGCTTATGACGGCCGGAATGCGGGCGGGAGAGCAGCAGAATGTCCTCGTAGTCATCACACGGCTTCATGCCTTATGCCCTCCGATCTGTTCATTTCTCTGTCTGGCGGTGGCCCCCTCCTCCAGATTCATGCCGCGCAGAACGGCATTCCTGCCGTAGCGGCGCTTGATCTGCAGCATCGCCTCCTGCAGCTGGTGCTCCTTCCGGCGTTTTGCCTCCCGCTCCCTGGCCGCCCGCTCCTCCTGTACATAATCCGTGAAGAGGTCGAGCTGCCGGAAGGATTCCCTCGGAGAAGCAGCGGCCTCCTCCAGAACACGGCCTGCGGTCAGGTACATCCGCCGTATCAGGAGAGAGGGATCCGCAATCCGGTCAAAAAGTCGGGAGGCACTGTCCATGATGTCCCGGGAGGAAAAGGTCCAGTCGGGGAGCTGCGCGGTGCCGTGCGCCGGCTTCGGAACCGGTTTGCCGTAGCGGTCACGGACAACCGGTCCGTGATAACACCCTGAACGGGAGGGATCGGTCAGATTGGAGGAGTCGTAGCCGATGGTGAGCACGAGCCGGTCGGTGACCTTTCCCTTTGCGGCCAGATCCAGTGCGAGCTGATCGGCCATCTCGCGCAGGACCAGGCGGCTCTTGTCATGCGGATAGGGACAGGACAGCACCTGGCCGGCCCCCATGCTGCGGGCGGCAGGACGATACGCCTTGATGTCTGCCATGGTGCAGGGCTCATATCCCCAGGCGTGGTCAATGAGAAGCTCTGCATTGACACCGAAGAGGTCATAGAGCAGATCCTCATTGTAGAAATCCTGTGCACCGCCGAGCGAGCAGCGGGCAATGTCACCCATAGTATGCAGACCGATCTCGTTCAGTCTGCGGGCATACCCGCGGCCGACGCGCCAGAAGTCGGTGAGCGGCTCGTGCGTCCAGAGAGAGCGCCGGTAGGACAGTTCATCCAGCTGTGCGATGCGGACGCCGTTCGCATCCGGCGGCAGGTGCTTGGCCTCAATGTCCATGGCCACCTTGCACAGGTAGAGGTTGGTGCCGATGCCCGCGGTTGCCGTGATGCCGGTCTGCTCCAGAACATCCAGAATCATGCGCATGGCGAGCTCACGGGGGGTCAACCGATACGTGCGCAGATAATCCGTGACATCCATGAAGACCTCATCGATGGAGTAGACGTGGATGTCCTCCGGTGCAATGTAGCCAAGATAAATCCGGTAGATCTGCGCACTTACCTTCATGTACCGCGCCATCTGCGGCGGTGCGGTGATGTATTCGAGGGAAAGCGAGGGATTCGCCGCAAGCTCGCGGGCATCGGCGGAGCTGCCGGTAAAAACATGCCCCGGAGCACGGCGCCGACGATCGTCGTTCACGCGGCGAACCCGCTGAACAACATCAAAAAGCCTCGCCCGTCCCGGAATTCCGCAGGCCTTCAGGGAGGGAGAGACGGCAAGACAGATGGTCTTCTCCGTGCGTGCGGCATCGGCAACCACCAGATTGGTGGTGAGGGGATCCAGGCCGCGGTCCACGCATTCGGAGGAGGCATAAAAGGATTTCAGATCAATAGCAAGGTAGGTTCTGTCCGACATAGCTCCAGAATAGCAGAACATACGTTCTACCGCAAGCCGTCAGATTACGGAAATCCGGTGCAAAAATTACACGTTTAGTACAGACGCCCACCGGTGACGGGTCCTGGCGGAGCTGTCCGTCCTGGGGACGTTCTCACTCCGTGC
>CAVKMX010000036.1:9132-19253 GCA_963657295.1 Clostridium sp. CAG:302 | reverse complement strand
CCTTCACGTCGCTCATGGCCCGGCCGGAGGAAAGGACGAACAGATTCCCTGCTGCCGTAAAGCGCGCAATGGCTTCCTTTGTGGCTCTCGTCACCGTCTTCTGCTCATTGGCCAGCGTCCCGTCATAGTCACAGAACAGAATTCTCGTATTGTCGTCCACCCCGAACCGTGCATGCTTCATTTTCACAAGGCACTCGCCCGGCACATACAGCTTCCCGTAGCCGCTTCCCAGCTCCAGTCCCGGCTTGTTGCTGCCGTGAAAATCCGAGCCGCCGGAAAGGAGAAGATCATACCGTTCTGCAAGATCCCGGATCTGCGCCGTCATCTCCGGCGTATGCGTACAGTAGTAGGCCTCGATCCCCATCAGTCCCGCTTCCTTCAGCTCGCGGACCAGACGCTCGAGTCCCTCCTCCCCCAGCCGGTACTGGAAGGGGTGAGCCAGAACGGGAACGCCGTGAAAGCGGCGCAGGAATTCCACGGCCCTGACCGGCGTAATCTTCTCCCTCGGAATGAAAAAGGGCGCCTCGTCTCCGATGTACCGGTCAAATGCCTCGCTGATCTGCGATACCACTCCCTTTTTCAGCAGGAATCTGGCCATGTTGGCCCTTGTCACGACCGAGCCCGGATTGTCCGCCATCAGCTCTTCGTACGGGATCGGAATTCCTGCCGCGCACATCTTCTCGCACATTTCGCGATTCCGGGCCATGCGCGCATCCACGAATTCCTGCAGGGCTTTCCTGCATTCCGGGCTCTGATGATCGAACAGCAGGCCGACGATATGGACATCCTTGTCCAGATATTTCGTCGAAAGCTCAATGCCCGGGATCACCTCCACCTCGGTTCCCGCGGCGGCCTCCATGGCCTCATCCAGACCGGCCACCGTATCGTGATCCGTCAGCGCGAAGGCGGAGAGTCCCTTTTCCTGTGCGGCGTGCACCAGCTGTGAGGGCGTGCAGGTTCCGTCCGAGCACGTCGAATGCGTATGCAGGTCCACATTTCCTGTTTTCATCATCATGACTTCCTCCCGATCTTCTCTGTACAGGCTGCATCGCTGTCCGGAAGACGACGGAGGTTCCGTGTCATCTTCCGGACAGTTCTATGGGTTATCAATCGTAACATTTTGTTTCCTCATTGATCCCTGCCGCAGAGTATGTTAGTCTTCCTTATCAGAAGATCCGCCTGATATCCCTTGCTTCACAGACTTTACAGGTTATCTTCCGTAACATTCTGCATTGGGATCTGCAGGAGCGTCCGGGCACCGCGGCATTCTGTCTGTCAGTGCCCGCTTTCTCCTGCCCCGATGCCCGAAAGGAGTCACCGATGAAAACACTTTCCCTGAAAACACTGGCAGCTCTCGTCACCGCCAGACGCAAGGAGCTCGGCCTCACCCAGCAGCAGCTCGCCGACCGCACCGGCATCAACCGGGCCATGCTCAGTCACATCGAGTCCGAGGAATATACCCCCTCCATTCCGCAGCTGGAGGCTCTCGGCAATGTGCTCTCCTTCGAGCTGGAGGATGTGTTCGTGCGCTCTGACCGGAATTATACCGCATCCGGCGATGATTCGTCCGCTCTTTGCGGTGCATCTGCCGCGTCGGCTGCGCAGGAGGCGGTTGCCGCCCGCCGTCGGGATGGCCGCCCCATCCGCATTGCCGTCGCAGGCACCGGGTATGTCGGTCTCTCTCTGGCCACGCTCCTCTCGCAGCACAATCCGGTCACCGCTGTGGATGTTCTGCCGGAGAAGGTGGACAAAATCAATCAGCGCATTTCTCCCATACAGGATGCCTACATTGAGAAATATTTTGCCGAAAAGGATCTGCAGCTGACCGCAACCACGGACGGTGCGGCCGCGTACCGGGACGCGGATTATGTCATCATCTCGACGCCCACCAACTACGATTCGAAGAAAAATTATTTCGACACCTCCGCTGTGGAAGCCGTCATCTCCCTGGTGCAGTCCGTGAATCCCGATGCTGTCATGGTGATCAAGTCCACCATCCCCGTCGGTTACACCAAAGCCGTGCGGGAGAAATTCCACACCGGGAACATCCTGTTCTCTCCGGAATTCCTGCGTGAATCCAAGGCACTGTACGACAACCTTTTCCCCTCCCGCATCATTGTGGGGCGCGATGCCGGTGACCCTGCTCAGGAGAGGGCAGCCCGCATTTTCGCAGCCCTCCTTGCGGAGGGTGCCCTCAAGGAAGGCATCGATACACTGTTCATGGGCCTCACGGAGGCGGAGGCCGTGAAGCTCTTTGCCAACACCTACCTCGCGCTGCGCGTTTCCTATTTTAATGAGCTGGACACCTATGCGGAGACGAAGGGACTGAGCACCCGGGAAATCATCGACGGCGTGTGTCTGGACCCGCGGATCGGAACGCACTACAACAATCCCTCCTTCGGATACGGCGGTTATTGCCTGCCCAAGGATACCAAGCAGCTCCTGGCCAATTACAACGATGTTCCGGAGAATCTCATCGCCGCCATCGTTGACTCCAACCGGACCCGCAAGGACTTCATCGCCGACCGTGTGCTGGACATCGCAGGGGCCTACGGCAATTCCGATTCCTACGACAAAAAGAGAGAAAAGGAAGTGATCGTGGGTGTCTACCGTCTGACCATGAAGGCCGGCTCCGACAACTTCCGGCAAAGCTCGATCCAGGGCATCATGAAGCGCATCAAGGCAAAGGGCGCCACCGTCATCATCTACGAGCCGACGCTGGAGGATGGCGGAACCTTCTTCGGAAGCCTGGTCGTGAACAACCTGGAGGAATTCAAGCGCAGATCCGATGCCATCATCGCAAACCGGTACAGCAAAGAGCTCGATGACGTGCAGGAGAAGGTGTACACAAGAGATCTCTTCCGGAGGGATTAACCGGCATTTTTGCGGATTACCATCCGCAAAAAAACCTATCGAGTGGCGCTCCGAGCGCCACTCCGCCCGGCATTTCTACCGATTCAGAATCCGCAAAAAAGCCTCTCCGAGGAGCGCCGAGCGCCACTCCGCCCGGCATTTTCCCCGATTCACAATCCGCCGAAAAACCTCTCGAGTGGCATTTTTCATGGAGTAATACGATGTACAAAATTGATCTGACAGGAAAACACATTCTGGTGACCGGCGCAGCCGGCTTCATCGGCGCCAATCTGGTGCTGCGCCTTATCGCGGACGGAAGGCCCGCCCGGATCATCGGCATTGACAATCTGAATGACTACTACGATCCCTCCATCAAGGACTGGCGTCTTGCACAGATTGCACAGGCTCTGGAGCAGCGCCGAGAGAAGCACTCCGCCGGGACACTGCTCCGTGCGGCTTCCTCCGCAGATGCCCGGGAGGCCGCCGGTACGCCGTCCTGGCGCTTTGTCCGGGGCGACATTGCAGACGCCGCCCTGGTCCGGACCCTTTTTGATGACGAGAAGCCGGATATTGTGATCAATCTGGCGGCTCAGGCGGGTGTCCGTTATTCCATCACGAACCCGGACTCCTACATTCAGTCCAATCTGATCGGCTTCTACAACATTCTGGAGGCCTGCCGGCACTCGTACGACGGCACCTCCGGCCATTCCTCCCGGCAGGGTGTCGAGCATCTGGTCTATGCCTCCTCCTCTTCCGTTTACGGCGCCAACCCAAAGGTTCCGTTCTCCACCGAAGACAGGGTGGATGACCCGGTTTCACTGTACGCTGCCACCAAGAAATCCAATGAGCTGATGGCGCACGCCTATTCCAAGCTGTACAGCATCCCCTCCACCGGCCTTCGCTTCTTTACGGTATACGGGCCCGCAGGACGGCCGGATATGGCCTATTTCGGCTTTACGGACAAGCTCCGGAGGGGAGAAACGATCCGCATCTTCAATTACGGCAACTGCAGCCGGGATTTCACCTACATCGATGACATCGTGGAAGGCGTTGTCCGCGTCATGCAGGGAGCGCCGGAGCGGCAAAACGGAGCGGATGGCCTTCCGCTCCCCCCTTATGCCATCTACAACATCGGCGGAGGCCGCCCTGTCAGCCTGCTGGACTTTGTTTCCATCCTGCAGGAGGAGCTGGTTCGTGCCGGTGTGCTCCCCGCCGACTATGATTTTGCCTCCCACCGGAAGCTGGTGCCCATGCAGCCCGGTGATGTCCCGGTAACCTATGCAGATACCCGCGCCCTGGAGCGCGACTATGGCTACCGCCCCGGCGTTGACCTGCGGACCGGCCTTCGCTCCTTCGCCGAATGGTACCGTTCCTATTACCTCACACCCGGTTCCTGATCGGATTCGGGTTCGTTCTATTCTGTTCTGTCCTGTTCCGTTCTGTTCCGTTCTGCCGCAGACACGCGGCAGCTGCCTGGATTTTCTGCGGCAACTGCCGACGGGTTCGTTTACCGGGAGCGGAAGGTCCGCACCGTCAGCTTCCTCCCGCCCTTCCGGACGCGGAAGGTGATTTCTCCGGTCTCTCTGGTGTCATAGATTTCCCGCACCCCGGCCCGGCGGAGCCGCTCCATCGCTTCCTTGCCGGGGTGTCCGTATCGATTGCCCTCCCCGCAGGAGACATAGGCATAAAGCGGCCGGAAGTGCTCCAGAAATTCCGTACCGGTTGCACCGTTGGAGCCGTGATGCGCGACATGCAGGAGCGTCAGAGGCATCACTTCCCCGCCCGCATATTCCAGCAGCCGTTTTTCTCCCTCTCCCTCCAGATCCCCGTTCAGAAGGCAGGTGAAGGCACCGTACGTCAGATGGAGGACGGCGGATCGTTCGTTGGCCTCCCCGTAGCTGCTCTCCTTCTCCGGATGCAGGCACAGCAGACGGAGCTCCCCCTTCTCCAACAGCATCCCCTCCGAGAGCTCGATGACAGGAACGCCTCCCTGCGCCGCCAGCTCCGCCAAGGCAAGGTAGCTCTCTGTTTTCTCCTCCTCACGGACCGACGGCAGATACAGCGCCCTGATGCGGATTCCCGTTCCCTGCTCGGACAGCAGCTCCCGCACGCCGCTGATGTGATCCTCATCCTCGTGCGTCACAATGCAGGTCACCTCCCGCACGCCGTAATACTGCAGCAGGGGAATCACCTGGTACCGGCCAACCTTCGTCCGGTCCGTGCTCCCCGCATCCACCAGAACATTCTCCCCCTCTGCCTGCAGCAGCAGGCCGTCTCCCTGACCTACATCGATCACATGCAGGGCCAAACCGCCGGAAAAGCGCAGACACAGAATCACAACTGCAGCAGCAGCCAGAAGGATCCGCACGCCCTCGGCATAACGTTCCTTCCTCTCTTCGGCAATTCGGAGCTTTGCCTTTGCAGCCAGGAACGGGAGCCAGTCCCGGCTGCCGGCGAGCAAGGTCATGAGAATTACGTACAGCACAATCTGTCCTGGCCACGGTGCCCCCAGGTTCACCTGCTGCTGCGGCAGGGATGCGCAGAGCCGGCACAGCAGGGTATAAAGCCCCAGGATCCCTGACGGAATTCTCCCGGCTGCCATCCCGATCGGCGTCCAGACGCTCCCTGCGAGGACGGTCAGCAGGCCGCCCGCCATTGCGGTACCGGCCAGCGGTATGACAATGAGATTCAGTACAACGGAATAAATCGGAAAGCGATAATAGAACGTCAGATAGACGGGAAGGACGGCAAGATTGACTGCCATCGCCTTCATCCATCTGGAAGAAAAGGCCGGCATCAGAAGACCGATGCCCAGAACGGCCGAAAAAGAAAAGAGAAAGCCGGAATGCCGCAGATACAGCGGCTGCTGCATGGTAAGGAGCACCCCTGCCACGCTCAGTGCCGTCAGAAGATCGTAGGTCCGATGCAGCAGCCGGGCGAGGAGCCGGAGGCAGAACATCACGATGGCCCGGCAGGAGGACGCTCCCATCCCCGTCATTCTGCCGTACAGCAGCATCGCCAGCACGGCGGTCCCTGCCGACAGCACATTTCCGGCACGCAGCGGCAGATACACGGTAAGCCTTCGCAGGATCCGGTACAGGCCCATTCCCAGCAGCGAGATATGCAGTCCGGATATGGCCAGAATGTGAACAATGCCGCTGGACTGGTAGAGGCTCTTTATCTCCGGATCCAGACTCCCCTTCTCGCCAAGGAGCATGGCCTTCATGACACCGGCATCCTCCGCCGGCAGACATCGATCCAGCACACCGCACAGCTTCCTCCGGATGCGGTGAAGGCGCTCTCCCATGTACCAGTGCATTTCCCGGCACACGTTCCCGCCGGACGTCTGTGCTCCGCTCCTGTTCTCCAGCACCGCCTGTGTCAGCTGACCGCTGAAGCCCAGCGTACGGTAATAAAGCTCCGCGTCAAACTCACCGGAATTGGAGGCCCTGCGGAAGATTCGCAGAACGCCCTCGGCGTACACCGCGTCCCCTATGCGGATCCTTTCGTCCGCCGCCTCCGCAGCATCGGGACTGCCGTCACCCATCCTGCACAGAATCCGATGCCGCAGACGCTGTCCCTTCTCCCGTGCAGCAGAACATTCCTCCGCTCCTCCGGTCGCCGGCTGCAGCCCATCATCCCCGCAGGCCCCATCCGACGCCTCTGCCGCCGAAAGGACGGCAGACTCCAGCGTCACCAGCAGCTGCATGCTGCCGTCCTCTAAGGTTTTATATTCCTTGTCCGCAGCGATCCCCTCGATGCAGACCGTTTGATGATCCCATTCCGAAAGGTCCTCTTCGGAGGCGGGGCAGAAATGCAGCAGGAGCAGCACCGAGAAGAGATAGACGAGGGCCGCAAGACACAGCGGTCTTCTCACCACCGCCCCTTTACCCTCTCTGCAGCGGAACGACGAACCACCTTCTCCTTCGGAACAGGCGGCGTCTCCCGGCCACTCCCTCATTCCGCTCCATCTGCCGTCGGATCGCCAGCGTAATGCCGATGCACAGCGGGAAGAACGGCGTGAACGGACCGGCCCAGAAGAGCAGACAGGCCGAGGCGATCACCGATCCGGTTGTCCATCCGAACAGAGCATGCAGCAGATATCCGCCCCAGACCGGAGAATACATCACGGCCATCACCGTCAGCAGCAGGGCGGCCGTTCTGCCGTCCCGGCATTCCATCCAGATCCATTGCAGCAATTCGCGTGCCTTTTCCATTCCCCTGCGTGCCAGTCTGTGCATACTCTCTTCTCCTAATGCCTATGCCTGTGCCTTTCCCTGAGCCCTCCGCTCCGGCGGCTGAAGTCCTGCGGCAGCTCGGTCTCTCCTGCTCCCTTCCTTCCGCACTCTCTCCGCGCGGAAGGAAAGGTACGCATAGTATACCGGAAAAGATTGTGACATGTTACAGACAGTCCACAAAGTTAACAGATTTTTAATCGTTGCTCCGCACCACTTTTCTGTTCTTTTCAAAGGGCCCGGCAAGGCTGAGCTCCATGAAGCTGCGGCTCGCGTCTCCATCAACGGCGAACTGCACCGACTGCACCGTTGAGAGCTCCGTCAGGGAGTTCACCAGAGAATAGACCGCAACCTGCGCCGTTACCGAATAGGGATCGTTCAGAAAGCTCTGATCCAGGTTGACATAGCAGATGCCGTCCCGGGTTGTGATGGATAAAATCTTCGTGTCCGGATTGACCGTAGGGAATACCACATCCGAATCCGGTCCCTTGAGCACCTGCTCTACCACCACCCGTTCCAGCGGCACGTTGCAGTTGTAGACAACGGTCCGCCAGGTGTCCACCAGCTGTGTCCCGTCCTCGTCTGCAAAATACAGGTGCAGCTGCACCTTGGCATAATTGTCGATCTCCTTGCCCGAGCTGAAGATGAACATGTCTGCCGTCTCTGCGCCGATCGGATTCCCGTCGCTGTCGTACAGAGAATGATCCCCGCACAGGAAGGAAACCGAATCCACCGCCTCCAGCTGGCAAAGGGTGTCCACCAGCGCCGCTCTTGTCAGAATCTCCTTTATGCCCGTAAGCGTCTCGTAATCCTCGGACAACGTCACCGTCATCGCGCCGTCCGTCAGCCGGACCTGTTCGATGGCAAAGCCCTGAACCGGCGGGACGTCATCCGTATGCGCCGAGGGCTCCGACAGCTGCTCCAGCATGTCCTCGGCCAGCGCAAGGCCGTCCATTTCCTCCGCGCTTTTCCCGTCCGAGGGCACATAGCTGCGCCCCCGGAGAGAGGTCTGTTCTCCGTTCAGATAATACAGCTGCAGGCCGCTGTCACGCCCCTGCTCCCTGCCGCACCCTGCACAGAGCAGAAGACAGCAGGCCGCCGCGGCCAGAATCCGCACCGTTCTCCGGATCCTGCCGGCTGCCGCTCCGCTCCTCCGGTCACGCACTCCTCTCTCCATCAGATGCCCTCCGCATGCTCCGCATAGGTCAGCGGTATGGATACGATGAATTCCGTTCCCTTTCTCTCCTCCGACTCCACGCGAATGCTCCCCCGGTGCAGCAGAACGGCGCTGCGCACAATGGAAAGTCCAAGGCCTGTCCCGCCGATTTCTCTCGATCTGGAAGAATCCACCCGGTAAAAGCGTTCGAAAATCTTATCCTGCGCCTCTTTGGGAATGCCGATTCCGGTGTCCTTCACGCGGATGGTAAACTGCTTGTTGTCCGCATCCAGCGTGACCGTTACCGTCCCCCTTTCACGGTTGTATTTCACCGCATTTTCCATGAGATTCGTGAGAATCGTCATCATCTTGTTCTCGTCCACCTCGGCGTTGATTTCCCGCTCGCTGATCACCACCAGCTCAATATTCTTCTGCTCTGCCAGCGGCCGCACCCGCTTGGCCGCCGTCATCGTCAGCTCTCCGATGTCCAGCTTGGCAATGTGCATGCCGTCCTGCTTCTGATCCAGCTTGGTAAGCGTCAGGAGGTCCTCGATCATCCGGTTCTCCCGGTCCAGCTCTCCGTCGATATCCTGCAGAAATTCCCGGTACATCTCCGGCGGAACGCCTTCTCCCATCTGCAGCAGGGAATCTGCCAGCACCTTCATGCTGGTCATCGGCGTTTTCAGCTCATGAGATACATTGGAAACGAATTCCTGCCGGGACGCATCCAGTGCCCGCATTCTGCTCAGGACCTCGTTGAAGGAGGCTGCCAGCTCTCTTGTCTCCCGGCAGCCGTCGCCGCTGATATCCTCAGAGGTATAACCTGCCTGAACACGCCGGAACGCCGCGGCCAGACGCCGGACGGGGCGCACCAGTCTGCCGGAGCCCCACACCGACACCGCGACAACCACCGCCGCCAGCAGGGTTCCGATCAGCTGAAATCTTCCTCGGAGCACCGCCAGGGCCGCCTCAATGGAATCGGTGGACACGCTCACGAGGAGAACCCCCCAGGTGCTCTCCTCCTGGCTGCTTCCCTCCGAATAATCCCGGTTCTCCAGCGCCTTCGTCTCGTTGATCGGCATGATCACCTCCAGGTAGCCGTCCTCCCTGACGTAATTGACGGTGATCCCGCCGCTCCCGTTCTGAAGGCAGCGGACAACATCTCCGGAAACGACGGTCTTGCCGGTGGACATGCCGAAGGTATCCTTCACCACCTTCAGATTCCGGTCAATGACCAGAATCCGCCCGTCATAAAAGGATGCGAACTGCTCCAGCTCCGCATCCATCACCGCCGCTCCCGGATTGTTCAGGTAATCATACATCAGCAGGTGATTGGCCAGAACCCGCAGCTGGGTCTGCACCTCGCCGGCGCACATCCCAACCTCCTCGGACTCATATCCCGCCAGTATGGCCTCCTGCATGACATAACAGGGGATGCTCCCCAGCAGGAAGGCAAGGAGCAGGATGCGGACGCGAAGGCTCCGCCATGCAGGAACCTTCGCCGCCAGCTTCCGTAGGATCTTCCACATACGATGCACTATCTGTTCATCTCCCGAAAATAATATCCGACGCCCCACTTGGTCTGTACATACACCGGTTCCGAAGGATTGGGTTCAATCTTCTCCCGGAGCCTTCGAACATGGACGTCCACCGTTCTCTCATCCCCCGGGTAGTCCGGCCCCCAGATCAGCTGCAGGAGCTTGGCTCTGCCGTAGACCTTTCCCGGATGGGACGCAAGGAGCTCCAGCAGCTCGAATTCCTTCCCGGTCAGACTGATCCTGCGCTCGCCGATCCGCAGATTCCGGTTCTCCAGATCCATGCAGAATTCACCGATCTGAAGAGCCGTCGGCTTCTGGTCTGCAGGGGCGGTGAGCTTT
>CAVKMX010000036.1:0-9122 GCA_963657295.1 Clostridium sp. CAG:302 | reverse complement strand
CTGGCCTTCAGCTCCATAATGTTGAAGGGCTTGGTCACGTAGTCGTCTGCGCCGTACTCGAGGCCCAGAATCTTATCCATGTCCTCACTCTTCGCGGTCAGCATGATGATCGGAACGTCCGAGAATTCCCGCACTCTCCGGCACACCTCGATCCCGTCCATCACCGGCAGCATGACATCCAGAAGGATGAGACTGTAGCTGTTCTGATGAATCTTATCCAGAGCCTCCTGCCCGTCATAGGCGGCATCCACCTGGTAATCATCGTTTTCCAGGCTGACCCGCAGACCCTTTACAATCAGTTTCTCATCATCAACAATCAGAATTCTCGCCGCCATGCTCCTCCTTCTCACCGCAGCCCGGCGCCTGCGACAGCAGCCTTCCCGCTCACTGTCACGAACGCCGGCCCGCTCATACATCGCAATGATTACGATCCCACCGTAATATAGTCCTCAAGCCCGGCATAGGTGGCATCTCCGATTCCGGACACATTCTTCAGCTCCTGCACAGAGTGAAAGCCCCCCTTCTCCCTCCGGTAGCTCAGAATGGCCTCTGCCTTTGCCGCACCGATGCCGGGAAGCGTCTCCAGCTGTGCCGCCGTTGCCGTGTTCAGGTCAACCTTTCCGGCCTCCGCACCGCTCCTCTCCCCGCTGCTCCCGGAGGCACCTTCTCCGTCCGGCGCCCCTTCCGTACCCGCGGCACGGTCCAGTCCCAGAGCCCCTGCCGTTGTGCCGGGATACTCTCCCGCCTCCAGAGCCTCCAGCTCCTCCTGCGTATAAACATACAGCTGCTCCTGATCCGTCAGGACTCTGGCCTGGTTGACCGATGTCTCCACGGCGGCAAGCGAAAAGCCGCCGGCCGCGCGCACCGCATCACAGACCCTGGCGCCCTCCTCCAGGCAATAGACACCCGGCTGCTCGACCGCGCCGCAGACATCCACATAGATCCATACGGGATCCGCCTCCTGTGTCTCCACAGTCTGCCTCTCCTCCCCGCTGTTCTCTGCGCGGATTCCGTCCTGCGCCGCGTTCTCTCCGGACGCATTTCCCGCCTCCGGCTCCCCGTTCTCCCGGCCGGCGCCCTCCGCCGCGGATTCCTGCGCCGCCGCATCCCCGATGGCCGCTCCCGCAAGAGCCGTGCCCTCCGCCTCTGACTGCTGTGTCAGCACCAGCTCCCCGCTGCTCCCGCAGGCCGCAGCCGCCAGATTACCGATCAATATGGCTGCGGCCGCACCGACGAAATGCGCGAGCCTGCCGCTGCATTTGATTCGCTTCATACATGACCTCCCTGTCTGCTCTCAGGGGTCCCGCCATGTGCCAAGAATTGTATCATATGCCGCAGCGAAAGAGCCGGGCGGGAAGCAACTTTTCCGCTCCCGCCCGGCTCCCCGCCTGTACAGATTCCCGGCATCGGTGCCAGGAACTTCTCTATCCTGTTGTAATGCTGTTGTATTTCCTCCGCATCTGCCCCAGGGAATCACTCTCCGCCGGAGAGCTCGCTCTGAATGTCCACATAAACCGGATCCGCAATGGAGGATACCTGCACATTCTCCTGACCGGTCATCTGGATCAGCAGCTGCTGGCACAGCTGCCGCAGCTGCTCGTTGGGATCCTCTCCGTCCCAGACCGTGGAAAAGGTGTTCTCCAGCAGCATCCAGAAGTTGGACGCCGCCCGCAGCTTGGTAATCGGTGCCGAGTCCTCATAGGCCGCATAAAAGCCGTCCATGTGTGCATCGCTGCAGGAGGATCCGGCAAGGGCCGGGGCCTTCCCTGTCTGATCATAAAAGGAATCCATGCCCTTGAACAGGAGGTACTGCACGAATGCATTGGCCGCCTCCTGCTGCTCGGAATAACCGTTGATCACCAGGCAGTTGGTGATCGAGAGGGTCTTGGATTTCAGGTCGCCCGTCAGATCCGGAATCTGCGTGACGCCGTAATTCACCGTTGTGCCGTTTGCCTTTTCATACTGTGCGATCTTCCGGACACTGTCGGAGGTCGCCAGCGTGAATACAATTTTCCCCGCCGCAAAGTCCTGAATCAGGCTGTCATAATCCACGGAGGAGGAATCGATGGAGAAGAACTGGTTCAGCTGCTGGTACACCTGCAGACAGGAGATCAGCTGCTGATTGTACACATGGAGCTGGCTCGTATCATCCCCGTACTGTCCGCCGATGTCCAGATAATTGCCGACGAAGCAATAATTGTAGAAGATGTCGCTGACGTCCCACTTCAGCACGGAGGTCACCTCCTCCGGTGCATCGTAGCTGTTGGCCAGCGTGATCACGTCCACCATCGTTCCGGGGACCGTCTCCTCCAGAGTCTTCCCCGCCGTATCCGCCATGTCCTGCAGATAATCCGCATTGTAGAGGAAGGCCGCCGCCTCATAGCTCATGGGATAGGCGATCACCATGTCCTGATAGGTGACCGCATCCAGCGCCGGCTCGCAGAACGTATCGGTATTGCCGAAATGGTCCGTGTCCGTGACCTGCGCGGCCAGCCCCGTCAGCCACAGCCGCTCCAGAAGATCGTTTCCCGCAGTGAAAACATCCGGGAACTCCTCTCCCTCCTTCGAGGCATCGTACAGCTTCTGCATGTAATCCGTGTCATCGATCAGCGTCGGCTCCACGCGATATTCACTCTGGCTGTCCGTATAAGCGACGCAGACGTCGTTCAGAAAGTCCGTCAGGCTGTCATCGGTATACCACAGGTTGATGGTCGCCTTCCTCGAGAACAGGGATTCGGAGCTGCCTCCTCCGCTGCCTCCGTATGCGGCTGCAATATAAGCCAAGGCCGATGCCAGCAGCAGCACTGCCAGCACGGACAACAATCTTTTCCGCATGCTCAAAGAATTGCCCTCACTGATGGGAATCAAACCGTGATCGGTTCAGTCCGCTTCAAACTCCGCAAGGACCGGATCCAGAATCGAGATCATCTCATCCACATCATCCTTTGTGATCACAAGCGGCGGAACAAAGCGCAGAATGTTCGCGCCGGCATTGATGAGAATCAGTCCCCTGTCCATTGCCTTTACAATAGCAGGATTCACCGGACGGTCGCAGACGAGTCCCTGCATGAGTCCGCTCCCGCGCCGCTCCTGCACGCAGGCATGCCGCTGCACGAGCTCATCCAGGCGCTTCTCCAGATACGGTGCAACCTCCTGCACATGCTCCAGGATGTGCAGCTTCTCATACAGCTCCAGAACCTTGCACACCGCAGCGGCCGCAAAGGGATTGCCGCCGTAGGTGGTTCCGTGATCTCCCGCCGCAAGGCTGCTCTCTGCCACCTTCTCTGTCATCAGGAAGGCGCCCACCGGCACGCCGCAGCCGAGGGCCTTGGCGGTTGTCATGATATCCGGCTTCACGCCGTAGCGCTGCCACGCGTACATAAAGCCTGTCCGGCCCATGCCGCACTGCACCTCATCCAGGATCATCAGCACCTGATGCTCATCGCACAGTCTGCGGACTCCCTCCAGGAATTCCTTTTCGGCAGGTATGAGGCCGCCCTCTCCCTGCACCGTCTCCAGAATAACGGCAGCCGTATTCCTGCTCAGCTGTGCCTTTACCGATTCCAGATCGTTGTACTGTGCGAATCTCACGCGGCAGGGCATCTCGCCGAAGGCCTCCCGGTAATGTGCATTCCCCGTGACGGAAAGTGCCCCATAGGTTCTGCCGTGAAAGGAATGCTCCATGGCGATGATCTCCTGCTCCTCGCCGCCCCTTTGGAGATAAGCATGCTTCATCGCTGCCTTGAGCGCGCCCTCCACGGCTTCCGCGCCGCTGTTGGTGAAAAAGGCCCGGTCCATCCCCGAGACCGCCTTCAGTGCATGCGCCGCCCGAATCGCCGGCTCATTGTAATAATAATTCGATGTGTGCAGAATCTTATCGATCTGCGCCTTCAAGGCATCGTTGTATTCCCGGTTCCCGTAACCCAGGGCGAAGACGGCAATGCCGGCCACGAAATCCAGATACCGCTTGCCGTCCACGTCATACAGAGACACCCCGTCTCCGTGATCCAGCACAATCTGATACCGGTTGTAGGTATGCAGCAGATCCTGCTCCGCCTGTGCAATCAATTCCTGCATCTTCTCTGACATATGGACACCCCTTCTCTCGCTGCGGCCGCATCAGTCCAGATCATCGCCGTCCTGATAGAACATCGTGCCGTTTCCCTTTTTGGTGAAAATCTCCAGGAGAATGCTGTGCGGCACTCTTCCGTCCAGAATATGGACCCGCTTCACGCCGCCCCGCATGGCCTCGGTGCAGTTGGAGAGCTTCGGCAGCATGCCGCCGCCGATCAGCCCGTCGCGGATGAGCTGCTCCGCCTCGCTGACACTGATCCGCGGAATAAAGGAATCCTTGTCCTTGAAATCCCGGTACAGACCTTCCACGTCGGTGAGATACACCAGCTTGTCCGCACCCACCGCCTTGGCAATGGCGCAGGCCGCCTCGTCCGCATTGATGTTGTAGGTGTCGTACCGGTCATCGAGGCCGATCGGCGCCACAATGGGGAGATAGTCATCCTCCAGCATATCGAAGAGAATCTTGGGATCCACCGCCGTGATCTCCCCGACAAAGCCAATATCCTGTCCGCCGGAGAGGCGCTTTTTCACGCGCAGCATGGCGGAATCCTTGCCCGAAATTCCAACGGCCTTGACGCCCAGCTCCTCCACCATGGTCACCAGGTTCTTCGACACCCTGCCCAGCACCATCTCCGCAATTTCCATGGTCTCCGCATCGGTCACACGCAGCCCGTTGATGAACTGCGCCTCCTTTCCGATCTTTCCCACCCAGGAGGAGATCGCCTTGCCGCCGCCGTGCACGATGATCGGCTTAAAGCCTACCAGCTTCAGAAGCGTTACATCCTGAATCACCTGCCGCTGCAGCGCCTCGTTGCTCATGGCCGAGCCGCCGTATTTCACTACGATAATCTTGCGGTTGAACCGCTGAATATAGGGAAGCGCCTCGATCAGAACCTCTGCCTTGCGCTGTGCCTCATCCAATTCCTGCATCATATTCTGCCCTCTCTGCTGTCTGCTGCCGTGAAAATTCCGACCGGTGCCTCGTTTTCCGATCAAGGGATTAAGACCGATAATCCGCGTTGATCTTCACATAATCATAGGTCAGATCACAGCCCCAAGCCGTTGCACTGGCCTCTCCCATGTGCATATCGCTTCGGATGATCACCCTGCTGCTGCCGAGAAGCTCTGCCGCCTCCTCCTCGGAATACTCCGCCGCACTTCCGTTCGTAAAGATCAGCAGGGACCGTCCGTCGGCCTCAAAATACAGATCAACCTTTTCCGGGTCAAACGAAGCGCCGGAATACCCGAGGGCACACAGAACGCGTCCCCAGTTGGCATCCCTTCCGAAGACCGCCGCCTTCGTGAGATTGGACTGAATGACCGCCTTTGCCAGAATTCTGGCGTTCTCTCTGGTATCCGCATGGAGCACCTGCGACTCAATGAGCTTCGTTGCGCCCTCCCCGTCTGCCGCCATCTTCATGGCCAGCGTCCGGCAGATGAAATGCAGGGCCTCCCGGAAGGTGCGGTAATCCTCATTCTCGCTGTCTATCAGAGGGTTCTCCGCAAGGCCGTTGGCCAGCACCAGCAGCGTATCGTTCGTGGACATGTCGCCGTCCACGGAAATCATGTTGAAGGTATCCTCCGCAATCTCCGACACCGCCTTCTGCAGCAGCGCCTTGCCGACGGCCGCATCGGTCGTCACATAGGCCAGCATCGTACACATGCCGGGATGAATCATCCCGGAGCCCTTGGACATCCCGCCGAGCGTGACGGTTTTCCCTCCGAGCGTTATCGTGACGCAGACCTCCTTGTTGACCGTATCCGTGGTCATGATCGCACGGGAGGCTGCCTCTCCGGCCTCTCTTGTCCCCGCCTTGCCGGCCGCAAGAGCTGCAATGCCCTCCCGGATCCGGTCCATCGGCAGCTGCATGCCGATGACGCCGGTGGACCCGACCAGCACGGACTCCGCCGGGATTTCCAGGGCCTCTCCCGCTGCCCTTGCCGTCTCCTCGCAGATTGCAAGGCCTTCCCTGCCGGTGCACGCATTCGCAATGCCGGAATTCACCACCACGGCCTGCACCTTCGCATCGCTCTCCCGCACGATGTGCCGGTCCCAGAGCACCGGCGCCGCCTTCACCACATTGGAGGTAAAGGTTCCTGCCGCCTCGCAGGGCGCCGTGCTGTAAATCAGCGCCATATCGGTGCGGTTCTGATATTTGATCCCGGCTGCCGCCGCCGCTGCCTCAAAGCCCTTTGCTGATGTAATGCCGCCTTCTGTCTGTACCATCTGCTGCCTTCCTTCCGTCCTCATTCCCCGATGAAGCTCGTGATGTTCTTCTCGTTCAGAATGAAATCATAATAATAGAAATCCTCGCGCTTCTGCCATCCGATTCCTCTCCAGAAGGCATTCCCCACCTGATTCCTCGTGAATGCGACCAGAGACACCTTGTTGATCCCCATGTCGCGCAGCACCTTCATGCAGTATCCCACCATCTGCCTGCCGATCCCGAGGCGCCGCAGCTCCCTTGCCACGCAGACGTGGTACAGCGTCCCCTGCCGTCCGTCGCTGCCGCAGAGAATGGAGCCGACGATCCGCCCCTCCAGAACAGCCACCACGGAGGTCTCCGGGTTCCTTTCCATGAACCGGTACACATCCTCCCGGCTGTCATCCAGCGAGCGGATGCCGAATCCCTGAATGGTCAGCCACAGGCTGTGCACCTCTTCGTAATCCGCCTCCCTCATGGGACGGATGATCACCTTTCCTTCCATACACCCCTCGTTCGCCGCTTCCGCTGCCATCCGTGCGCCGGAGGCTGTCCTCACGGCAGCATGGCAGGAAGCGCGATGCCGGTCTCCTCCGGCAGGCCGAACATCAGATTCATGTTCTGCACGGCCTGGCTGGCCGAGCCCTTTCCCATGTTGTCGATGGCGCCCATCAGGATCACGCGCCCTGTCCTCGGATCCGCCTTCAGGGCGATGTCCACGAAGTTGCTGCCCTCCACAAAGCGCGTCTCCGGGTACTGTCCTGCCGGCAGGAGACGGATGAACCGCTCTTTTCCGTAGCGCCTCTCGTAAACCTCCCGCAGCTCCTCCTCCGACGGAAGACTCCCGTCCGGCTTCCGGACGAGCGAGGCGTATTCCGTCGCCAGAATGCCCCGGTTCATCGGCACCAGATGCGGTGTGAAGCTGATGGTCACCGGCCGCCCGCAGGCATAGGAGAGCTGCTCCTCAATCTCCGGCGTGTGCCGGTGACCGGCCACGCCGTAGGGCTTCGCACTCTCATTCACCTCGCAGTAGAGGTTCGCCGTCTTGGCCCCTCTCCCCGCGCCGGAAACACCGGAAAGCGCGTCCACAATCAGCGTATTGGGATCGATCAGACCTGCCTCCACCAGCGGGTAGGCCGTCAGAATGGAGCAGGTGGTGTAGCAGCCGGGATTGGCCAGGATTCTGGCACCCGGAATCTTCTCCCGGTTGATTTCCACAAGCCCGTAGACCGCCTCCGGAAGGAACTGCGGTGAGACGTGCGGGATCTTATACCATTTCTCATACACGGCCGCATCCTTGATGCGGAAATCCGCGGACATGTCGATGATGCGGGTCCTCTGCAGCAGCTCCTCGCTCATGAGTCCTGCGCAGGCCCCCTGCGGCGTGGCCGTGAAGATCACATCCACCTCCTCGGCGAGCCTCGTCAGCTCCGTCCGGAGCTTCTGCGTGTCATCGTCCAGAAGGGTGAGATCCACGAAACGGAACAGATTGCCGTAAACCGAGGCAATCTTCTGATCTGCATAGCTGCGGGAGCCGATCCATCGAACCTCAACCCCCGGGTGCGTGGCCAGAATCCGCAGAATTTCTGCCCCGGCGTAGCCTGTTGCTCCAATGATCCCCGCGCGAATCTTCTGTTTCCCTTCCATGTCCGTCCTCCTGCTGCCGCATAGATTTAGTAACTATACACCATTTTCCGTTCGTCTGTGAACGCAAACATCTACTAATGTACTCTTCCGCCCGCGGATATGCAAGGTTGGTTTTATATTTATGCACTTATCGCCCTATTTTTATGCATAATTCCGCATATTTTTCTCGATAAAATGCATTTAGATGTATATTTTCGCAGTTGCAAATCTGCATCCGAGGCGCTATAGTTCTGAGGAGATGAAAATGAAACGGCATGCCGTGCAGGCTGACTGCGGCAGGAAAGGAATCTATGGAAAAAGAGAAGGTTGTACTGGCTTATTCCGGCGGACTGGATACGACGTGTATCATTCCCTGGCTGAAGGAGAATTACAATTACGATGTGGTCTGCGTCTGCATCAATGTGGGGCAGGAGCAGGAGCTCGAGGGTCTCGAGGAGCGTGCGAAGTACTGCGGTGCCGACAAGCTCTACATTCTGGATGTGATCGATGAGTTCTGCGATGAGTATGTGGCTCCCTGCATCCAGGCACACGCCGTGTATGAGAACAAATATCTCATCGGCACCTCCATGGCGCGTCCTCTGATCGCCAAGAAGCTGGTGGAGATCGCCCGCAAGGAGGGGGCCGTTGCCATCTGCCACGGTGCCACCGGCAAGGGCAATGACCAGATCCGCTTCGAGCTGGGCATCAAGGCCCTCGCACCCGACATCCGGATCATCGCCGCATGGCGCGACCCCAACTGGAAGCTGGATTCCCGCGAATCCGAGATTGAATATGCACACCAGCACGGCATTGATCTGCCCTTCTCGATGGATGAGAGCTACAGCCGTGACCGGAACCTCTGGCACATCAGCCACGAGGGACTTGAGCTGGAGGATCCCTCCAACGAGCCCAACTATGACCATCTGCTGGTTCTGTCCACCACGCCCCAGAAGGCTCCCGACAAGACCACCTATCTGACCATCGATTTCGAAAAGGGTCTGCCGGTCGCGGTCGACGGACAGAAAATGAAGCTCTCCGACATCGTCCGCAAGCTCAATAAGATCGGCGGCGAGAACGGCATCGGCATCGTTGACATCGTTGAGAACCGCGTGGTCGGCATGAAGAGCCGCGGCGTCTATGAGACCCCCGGCGGAACCATTCTCTATGAGGCACACCAGCAGCTCGAGGAGCTGATCCTCGACCGCGAGACCTATGCGC
>CAVKMX010000035.1:0-19870 GCA_963657295.1 Clostridium sp. CAG:302 | reverse complement strand
TCAACGTGAATTGCCTGCTTGCAGGCATATTCACGATTGAAATTGGCAGGCGGGCAAGGTCCGAAGGACCTCTGACCAGCCGCATCGAGGATTTGCGAAGCAAATTCGAGATGGGTGCTGAATAGTTACCTCTATTCATTGTTGAATCCCCCGCACAGCATCTGCCGGGGAAATTCTCCGATCCTGTTCACTCCCAGCTCAATGCCCCGGACTCAATCTTCTTGTCCCGCAGCATCAGCTCCCGCACGGCATCTGCCGGATTCCTGCCCTCCTCGAGCACCTGATAAACCTGGTCGATGATCGGTGTCTCCTGATGATAGCGGAGGGAGAGCTGATGCGCCGCTCTCGCGCTGTATACGCCCTCTACCACCTGCTGCACCTCTGCCATGGCCTCCGCGGCCGTCCGGCCCTGTCCGATGAGAATGCCGGCTCTTCGGTTCCTGGAGTGCATGGAGGCGCAGGTCACAATCAGATCGCCGATCCCGGTGAGTCCGGTAAAGGACTCCTGACGGCCCCCCATTGCCATTCCGAGTCTTGCAATCTCCGCGATCCCTCTGGTAATGAGCGCTGCCTTCGTGTTGTCGCCGTATCCCAGACCGTCCGCAATCCCCGCCGCAAGCGCCACGACATTCTTCAAGGCCGCCCCAACCTGCATGCCCAGCACATCCGGGCTGGTATATACGCGGAACACATCGCTCATGAAGATGTCCTGCACGTACAGGGCATCCTCCCGCCTGACTGCTCCGGCCACAATTGCGGTAGGAAGTCCCCTCCCGACCTCCTCTGCATGGGTCGGTCCGCACAGGACCGCAGTGCGGCACTGCGGGATTTCCTCTTCAATGATCCGGGTTAAGGTCATAAGGGAATCCTCTTCGATTCCCTTGGCAACGGACACTATCAGCTGTCCCTCTTTCACAAACGGACGCATGCGCCGCGCGGTACCGCGTGTGAAGGGCGACGGAACCGCCAGCACGAGCAGATCCATGCCGTCGATGGCCTTCTGCAGGTCTGTCGTGGCCTGCACCTCGGCCGGCAGCTTCACCCCCGGGAGCTTGACCTTCTGCTCGTGCTCTGCATTCAGCTGATCCACCTCTTCCTCGGAGACCGACCAGACCGTGACCTTATGCCCATTGACAGACAATTCGTAGGTCAGCGCTGTTCCCCAGCTGCCGGCCCCCAGCATTCCGATTCGTGCCACAACCATTCCTTTCCGCTCACCCGCAGCGCATGCGCCGGAGGATATGAGCTTTCTGTCATCCTTTGTTTTCCTTTCGGAACAGATAAGTTCTGCTCTCACTGCCGTTTCTGAGCTTTGCAATATTGGTTCTGTGCCGGTAATACGCAAGAACCGTCAGCAGCCCCATGATCACGGAAAGCTCTGCAAGGGCTGCCGGTCCTCCTGCCGGATACCAGCCTGCAGCACCCTCGGCAACAACCGCAAGAAAACATGCCGCATAGACGCACAGGGAGCCCAGAGACACATAATGCGTCAGCAGAAACGGAAGGAAAAACGCCGCCGCCGCAATCGGCAGAACTCCTATATAGAAGCCGAAGACAAAGCCCGCCATCACCGCAACGCCCTTCCCGCCGCGAAAGCCCATGTAGAAGGGGTAGTCGTGTCCCAGCACCACACCGGCAAATGCCCACATTTTCAGCAGATAAATCTTATCCGGATATCTGCCTCCGAACAGAAGGCCGATCAGGAGGAGGCACAGCAGACCCTTTCCAAGATCCAGAAAGAAGACCGCCAGTCCGGTGTTCTTTCCCATCACGCGCATGGCATTCGTCGTTCCGGAATTCCCGCTTCCGTAGCTCCGAATGTCAATTCCCCTGCTCTTTCCGATGAGAAAGGCCCATTGAATGCAGCCGAAGCCATAGCCGATCAGAAGACATATAATACGCAACCCGAAATTCATGTCTCTCCTCCGCAGAAGCTCTCCTGCCTCTGCCGAATTCCGTTCTCCGTCCTTTCCCGCAGCCGCACCGACGCCCGGAGCCTTCTGTCAGCGGTTCTTCCCTTCCTCACTCCGCTCGCGGATGATGAACTTCATGGGCGTTCCCGCGAACCCGAAGGTCGAACGGATCTGATTCTCCAGATAGCGCAGATAAGAGAAATGCATCAGATACTTGTAATTTACGAACAGAACAAACGTAGGCGGCTTTACTCCGGCCTGTGTCGCATAAAAAATCCGCAGCATCCTGCCCTTGTCCGACGGCGGCTGCTGCATGACGGCAGCCTCTGTTATGATCTCATTCAATACGCCGGTCTGAATCCGCAGGTTCTGGCTGTCGGAGACCATATCCACCTCGTCATAGATGTGGTTCATCCGCTGCCCCGTCTTTGCGGAAATATAGAGGATCTCCGCATAGGGCATGAAGGACAGAGTCTGACGGATTCTGGCTGTGAACTTCTTCATGGTGGAATTGTCCTTCTGCAGGGCATCCCACTTGTTCACGGCAATGATGACGGCCTTTCCCCTTTCATGAGCAATTCCCGCGATCTTGGCATCCTGCTCCGTCACACCGTCCTCTGCGGAAATCACCAGAAGGGCAATGTCGGCCCGTTCCACGGCGGCGACGGCACGCAGAACCATGTAATGCTCCAGCTCCTCGGAAACCTTGTTCTTGCGCCGCAGTCCTGCCGTGTCGATAAAGACGTATTCCCTTCCTTTGTGCCGGACGCGGGTATCAATCGCATCCCTCGTTGTCCCCGCCACATCCGATACGATCACGCGGTTCTCTCCGATCAGGCGATTCACAATGGAGGATTTGCCGACGTTCGGCTTGCCGATGATGGCAACCCGGACGGCATCATCCTCCTCGTCCTCTCCGCTTCCCTCCGGGAAATGCCGCACAACCTCCTCCAGCAGATCGCCGATGCCGGTCTTTCCGGCAGCCGAAACCGGAATCGGATCGCCGATGCCGAGATTGTAGAATTCATAGACATCCGCCTGCATTCTGGTGGGCTTGTCCACCTTGTTGACCGTCAGAACAACGGGCTTCCGGGATCTCCGCAGCAGATCCGCCACCTTTGCGTCCGCATCCTGCACGCCGGACTGAATGTCCACAATGAATAAAATGACGTCCGCCATCTCGATGGCAATCTGCGCCTGCTCCCGCATCTGAGAGAGAATGACATCATCGGACTCCGGCTCGATGCCTCCGGTGTCGATCATGGTAAAGCTGTGATTCAGCCACGTGGCGTCCGCATAAATCCGGTCCCTCGTGACGCCGGGCGTATCCTCCACAATGGAGATTCTCTCTCCCGCAATCGCATTGAAAAGCGTGGACTTTCCGACATTAGGCCGGCCTACAATGGCAACAATGGGTTTGTTCTTTCTCTTTGACATGCACTCGGTATCCTATCGCAGCTGCTGCCGCTCCTCACGCTGCAGCCTTCTCCGCCCTCGTCACGGCGGGCACTGGGCCTGCAACTCCTTGCTCATCTTAAAAACAACTGAAATCGTATTATAGCATAAGCCTGCTCGTAATTGTGATAAACTGGTACTGTTTCTGAACACGGAAAGGGAAGACGACGATGAGAATAATCGACTACTACAACATTGCGGCGGTCTGTGCGGAGGCTGTCCTGGTGCTGCTCACATTGGCTCTCCGGCCCGGCAGGGCGTCGGAACCCGGCAGAACGGACCGGCTGCCGCACGCCTGTCTTCCGGCCGGCGGTGCAGCGTCGCGCATCCTTTTCCCGGTCCTTGCTGTGCTCCTCCTGGCCGGCGGTGCGGCTCTTCGCATGTGGAACCTGACCGGCCTCCCTGACGGGCTGCAGCAGGATGAGGCCTCCATCGGCTATGAGGCCTTCTGTCTTGCGACAACCGGCATGGACCGCAACGGCTACCATTGGCCGGTTTATCCCATCACCTGGGGCTCCGGGGGCGGCAGTCCCCTGATGATCTATCTCAATGTGCTCACGACCCGGATGTTCGGTCCCGGCATCTGGTCCATCCGCATCGTGCCGGCCTTTCTCGGCACCCTGACGCTCCTGCTGTTCTTCTGCCTTTTGCACCGGGCCTTCGGAAGAAGGACAGCCCTCGTCGGCCTCCTGGCCCTTGCCGTCATGCCGTGGCACATCATCCTCTCCCGCTGGAGCCTGGATTCCAACACCACGCCCTTCTGGCAGCTCCTCGCGCTGCTCCTCATGGTGCTCGCGGCTTCCTCCGCAGAGCATCGGACCGGGCGCTACCTGCTGGCCGCCTTTGCCTTTGCCGTCTGCCTCTACTCCTACGGCTCTGCCAATGTGGTCATTCCTCTCACGATCCTTTTCGCCTGCATCTTCCTGCTGCGCCGGGACCTTCTGACCTGGAGGCAGCTGGGACTGTGCCTGCTGGTGTTCCTGCTCGTCTGCCTTCCGCTGGCGATTTTTTATGGGGTCAATTTCCTTGGGCTTCCGGAGATTTCCTTGAGCTGGATTTCGTTCCCTGCCTTTACCTCCAGCCATTTCAGCTCGGTCTTTGTTGCCTTCAATGCGAACCTTCCGTCCGCCCTTCTCGGCAATCTGAAAGATCTGCTCCGCACCGTGACCTTCGGTCTCTCAGATGAGGTTGCATGGAATGCCATGCCGGGCTACTGGACCCTGTATTGCTTCACCTGGCCGGTCACGCTCGCCGGCATCCTTTTCGGCAGAACACCGCATACCGCCGCTCCCTCTGCCGCGGAGATTGCCGACGGCATTCTGCTCTCTTCCCTGGGAGCTGCGCTGATCTTCTCTTTGTTCATCCAGCAGGACATCAACCGCGAGGTGCTCCTCTTCCTCCCCCTGATCTACTGGTTTGTCAAGGGACTGCGCTGGATGGCCCGATCGAAGACAAAGCTCCCCGCGATGCTCTCGCTCCTCCTGCTCCTCCTTGGCTTTGCCTCCTTTGCCAAGGATTACTACGGCGGAACCTATAACCGCATCGCCGCTGTCGATTTCATGCCCGGCTATGGCGATGCCATGTGTTATGCCGATCAGCTTGCAGAGGAAAAGGGCGGGGACTCCGTTGTTTACTCCACCTATGATCTGGTGGCCTCTCCGTTCATGCTGACCCTGTACTACACCTGCTACGATCCGCAGGAGTTCCGGGACACCGTTGTCTATAAGGATCCGGAGGCCGAGTTCCGCGTAGCATCCTCCTTCGGCCATTTCATTTTCGGACTGCCGGAAAGCGCGGATCAGCTTTCCGCTCTGACGAAGGAGCAATACCGCCGTGCTGTTTTCGTACTGACCAAGGCGGAGGTTCAGCAAATGAATCCGGATCCGGAGGAATACGAGCTCACTGTCTTCAAGGACCGTTTCGTTGTGGTGTCCCGCCGCGAATAACGGAAGAAAGGGCTCCCTGCGGGAATTCCTAGCCCTTATGCCGGCAGTCTGCCGGGAATGGTCTCCGCAATCCTGGCGGCCAGCTCCTCAGCCTGTTCCTTCGTCTGTGCCTCCACGCCGATGCGGATAACCGGCTCTGTCCCCGATCTGCGGACCAGAAGAGAGCCGTTTCCTGCAAGCTCGGCCCGGATCTCCTCCAGAAGACTCCGGAGGGACGGATCCTCCATGGCAGCATCCTTGTTCTCCACCCGCACCGCATACTGCACCTGGGGATAGAGCTTCACCGGCTCCGCCAGCTCCGAGAGCTTTTTCTTCCTGGCCAGCATGACCTGCATCACCTTCAGGGACGTAAGGATGCCGTCCCCCGTCGTGGCATACTTGCTGAAGATCAGGTGTCCGGTCTGCTCTCCGCCGATGCGGTAGCCGTATTGCTTCATGGCTTCATAGACGTATTTGTCTCCCACCTCGGTCTGAATGTAATCGATCCCTGCCTCCCGCAGTGCCGTGAACAGACCGCAGTTGGACTGCGCCGTAGCTACCACGGTGTTGTCCAGAAGCTTCCCCCGCTCCTTCATATAGACGGCATAGAGATACAGGATATGATCTCCTGTCACCACCTGTCCCTTCTCATCCACCGCAAGGCAGCGGTCCGCATCCCCGT
Organism: Clostridium sp. CAG:302; assembly: GCA_963657295.1. Lineage (GTDB taxonomy): Bacteria > Bacillota > Clostridia > Lachnospirales > Lachnospiraceae > CAG-791. The sequence continues at coordinate 13,895 of CAVKMX010000035.1, read as the reverse complement.
CATAGGCAAAGCCGACATCCAGCCGGTTCTCCAGGACAAAGCGCTGCAGCTGATCAATGTGCGTGGACCCGACATTCTTGTTGATGTTGAGGCCGTTGGGGTGATCTCCGATGAGATAGGTTTCCGCCCCCAAGGCGTTGAAGACCGCCTTGGCGATCGACCAGCTGCCGCCGTTGGCACAGTCCAGGCCCACCCGGATTCCCCGGAAATCATATACGCCGAGAGAAATCAGATAACCGATATACCGGTTGCGCCCTGCAATGTAATCCACGGTTGTCCCGATGGCATCTCCGGATGCAAACGGAAGATTGTCCCATTCCCGGCCGAAACAGCCAAAAGGCGGTGCACCGGCTCCGGCAAGGACATGATCCAGCCAGGCCTCAATCAGAGAGATGACCTCCGTTTCCATCTTCTCTCCGCGGCGGTTGACCAGCTTGATGCCGTTGTCGTGAAACGGATTGTGGCTCGCCGTGATCATGACGCCGCAGTCAAAGCGGTCCACTCTGGCAATGTAGCTGACCGACGGCGTGGTCGTCACATGCAGCAGATAAGCATCTGCACCGCTGGCCACCAGTCCGCCCACCAGGGAATACTCGTACATATAGCTGGAGCGCCTGGTGTCCTTGCCGATGACAATGCGCGCCGGTCCATCCTCGCCCGCTTCCCGTTTCTTTTCTCCGTAATACCAGCCCAGAAAACGGCCGATCTCAAACGCGTGCACGGCGGTCAGGTCCACGCCGGCTTCTCCGCGAAAGCCATCCGTTCCGAAATACTTGCCCATCTCATTCCTTCCTCAGGCATCTGCCCTGTCCCGGCATCTGCAGGGTTACCGGTCCGTCTCACCGTCCCTGTACAGCCTTACGGTTGCGGACACCACATCCTCCCAGCTGTATTTGCCGCAGATATAGTCCGCCGCCCCCTCGCGGTAGCCCCTTACCCTTTCCGGGTGATCCGCCAGCTCCTGCAGCTTCTCCCGCAGTTCAGCGACATCTCCCCTGCGGAAGGTCGGCGCATGCTCTTCCACAACCTCCGTGCTCTCACGGATATCCGAAATCAGACAGCAGTTGCCGTAGCTCATCGCCTCCAGAAGGCTCACCGACATTCCCTCTACGTCTGACGGCAGTACGAAAAGGTAGGCATTGGACAGCAGCTCTGCCAGCGTATCGCCCTCCACCAGTCCTGCGAGAATCACGCGGTCATCCTTCGCTGCCAGCTCCCGGATCTCTTCGTAATATTCTCTGGCGTTGGAGGGACCGCCGGCCAGCAGCAGCTTTTTGTCCGTATGCACTCCCGCAAAGGCCTCCAGAAGATAGTGCAGTCCTTTTTCCGGAACGATGCGGCACAGCGTCATGATATAGTCATCCTTCTGCAGTCCCCAGCGTCTCGTGATCTCCCCGGCCGGGATCCTCTCCGGCCTGGTAATGCCGTTGGAAATGTAATGTGTCTCTCTTCCGTATTCCTGCAGGAAATAATCCTGCAGATTTCTCGACAGAACAATGATTTCATCTGCATGGTGAACCGCCATGCGCTCCCCGGCCCTCAGCATTCTTGATGCAAAATGCCCCCACTTGGCCCTCTGCCAGTCCAGCCCGTGAATGGTTGCCACAACACGGATTCCGAACAGCTTCGGAAGCCAGCACAAAAGGCAGGGGCCTTCTGCATGAAAATGAATCACGTCATATCGGCCGAAGAGTGCACGCAGGGCGGCAAAGCCGGAATAGACGATAGCATTCAGCCTGCCGTTGCTCACCGTCGGAACCGTGATGATGCGTATCCCGTCACGGTACCAGCCGCGTTTGCCGGGCATGCGTTCATAATCCCTCCTCGGAACGATCGTATACCCGGACCTGTTGTAGCAATCCACCTGCATTCCAAGGTCCCGATACCGCTTTGCCAGCTCCCAGACAACGACCTCCACCCCGCCTTCTCTGGAGGGAACCCGCTTCTGTCCGATCATTGCAACCCGAAAGGGCTTTCCCTTTTTGTTCTCCTTCATGCTCTCCTTATCCACGCTGCCGCAATTCCTCAGGCCGTGCCGTTCTGTTCCGCAAAGCGCATGGAAGCCATCATACGCCGATACATTTCCTTCAGGCCGATCTCCGGCTCCCATCCGAGCCCGCGCAGCTTGGAGGCATCCAGCACAAGCCTTACATCCGCGGCGTAACCGTAGCGATTCTCCTCCGGAATGTCATAGACAACCCGGACTCTCCCTCCGGCAAGCTCTCCGGCCACCATTTCCGCCATCCCGGCGATGGTGGTATGCGTGCTCTCGTTCGAAACATTGTACGCTTCCATCGCCCTTCCCTTCAGCGCGATGGTCAGAATCCCGCGGACACAGTCCCCGGTGTAGCAATAGTTGCCCTCTGACAGCCCCTTCGTATGCAGCACAATGTCCTTTCCCTCCATGGCGCTCCGTGCAAACTGTGCGAACACACGGTTCTCCCATGGAAGAATGCCTGCACCGAAGGTCTGCGACAGCCTGGCGATCCGGACATCCAGCCCGTACTCCTTTCCGTAGCCGATGCACAGATTCTCGCACATCCGTTTGCTCTCCGGGTAGTTGGAGCGAATCTTGGTCAGATCCAGCCACCCCAGCCGATCCTCGGTTGCTCTGGTGTCACCGCTTTTCTCAAGGCTCCCGTACATTTCCATGCTGGAAAGGTAGAGGAAACGGGATGCCCCGCAGGCCCTTGCATAATCCAGAACATGCTTGGTCCCCTCAACGGCCGTCAGAATGGTTTCCACCGGCTGTTCCACCATGGTTCTCGAAGCGGTGACGGCAGCGCCGTGAATCACAAGATCGGCTGCCGCATCCTCTGCCGCAATCTCATGCGTGATGTCCGCCTCAAGGAAGGAGACGTCGCTTCGCCGCAGGAACTCGCTGCCGTAGATCTTCTCTGCCTTCTCCCGGTTTCGCAGGATGCCGCGGATGTGCATTCCCGCATCATGCCGGCGGTTCATGCAGGCAAGGGCACGGATGAGCCAGGATCCCACCAGTCCCGTAGCACCGGTGACCACAACGCGTTTCCCCCGCAGTCCCTCCAGCAGGAAGGCATCATCTGCCACGCGCTCGAGATCCTCCTGCAGAACAGGGTCACGCGTTTCCTGCACCTGCTCTCCTCCTGCCGGGCCCTTCCCCTTCTGTTCCATACACAACACTCCCCTTCCGCTCCCCGTCCGGCAGAGCCTTCTGCCGGACGGGGAGCGGAATTCCGTCACATGCTCCCTGTCAAAGCGCCGCGCATTCCTTCGCGAGCCACGCCTTCTCTTCCTCATCCAGATAGGGAGTGATTTTCTCCAGAACCTGCTGATGATAGTCATTCAGCAGCCTTCTCGTATCCGGTGTCAGAAGCTCCGGATCGAGCAGATCCCTGTCAAGCGGCACATAGGTCAGCGGCTCAAAGCAAAGGAAATGTCCGTCCGTCGTCGTCCCCCACTCTTTGCACAGAAGGATGGTTTCGATCCGGATACCGTATTGACCGCCCTTGTAGACGCCGGGCTCATCCGACACCACCATGCCGGGTGCCAGCGGTGTCGTATCCGCGGCAGCGCGGGCCCTCCAGCGCAGGCTGTGCGGTCCCTCATGCACGTTCAGAAGATAGCCTATGCCATGTCCCGTACCGCATTTATAATCCATGCCGCGCCGCCACATCGGCTCCCGCGCCATGATGTCCAGGCTCATCCCGTTGCAGCCCTCCAGGAATACGGTTCCCATCATCTGCAGCTGTGAGATGGCTGTCAGCGTATAGCTCTCTTTCATCTCTTCGCTGACAGGGCCAAGCGACATCGTCCTGGTAACATCCGTCGTGCCCCGAAGATAATGTCCGCCGGAATCCACGAGCAGCATTCCCTCCGGCCGAATCTGTGCTCCGCCGTTCTCATCCGGTTCATAGTGCATCATCGCCGCATTCGGACCATAGGCGGAAATCGTGCCGAAGGAGAGCTCCACATAATCCGAAATGTCCGCTCTCATGCGGTCCAGATGGGCTGCTGCCGAGCCCTCCGTCAAGGCGGCGCCTTCCCGGACACTCTTCTTCAGCCAGTAAATGAATTTGGTCAGAACAGCGCTGTCCTCAACGTAAATGTCCTTGAAATTCCGAATTTCCGTCTCGTTGCGGATTGCCTTCATATATTCCAGCGGACTCGAAGCCTCTATGAGCTCACAGCCCCCGCATTCCGCAGCAGCAGCCAGGGCATAGCTGGCATTCTCCGGATCAATCCATATTCTGCATTTCTCCGTTCCTCCCGTCGGGAGGCCGAAGGAATCTCCTCCGGCCAGATCCGGCAGAAATTCCTCATAGGCACGCAGCTCCAGTTCGTTGGCCCCTGCATACTCCCGCAGCTGCGGCGTCACTTCCTTCTCCTGGAGGTACAGAACGGCCCGGTCTCCTGTCACCACGGTGTAGGAAAGTGCTACCGGATTGTACTCCACATCATTGGCACGGATGTTGTACAGCCACATGATCTCATCCAGCTTGCCGCTGACATAGGCATCTGCCTTTCGGGCGTTCATTTCTCTCCGCAGTCTTTCCAGCTTGGAGGCCGTCGTCTCTCCGGCGTATTTGTCCGCATCCAGAAGGAACACGGAGGTGCAGGGCAGCGGCGGCTGATCCTCCCAGGCTTCTGCTGCAAGATCCTCTCCGGTGAGGAGGGTGATTCCCTTCGGAGAAAGGAGCTCCGCCAGCTCCTCGCCTTCCTTTCTGGTAATGCACCTGCCGTCAAAGGCCAGCACCGCGTTTTCCGGCAGGACCTCCTGCAGCCATGCATGGAGCGTCGGCACCCCCGGCTCGCCCATCCGCATCAGCTGCACACCGCTCCCCTCCAGCTCTCCGGCAGCCTGAATGAAATATCGTCCGTCGGTCCAGAGTGCCGCCTCTTCCGGGCGCACGGCCAGCACGCCGGCCGAGCCGGTAAAGCCGCTGTAGTGCTCTCTTGCCTTAAAGCAGGGCGCCACATACTCCGAATTGTGATAATCCGCCGTAGGAATCAGCAGAGTATCTGCCCCCCGTTCCTTCATCACGCTGCGCAGCTTCTCAAGATTCTGCGCTGCCTCATTTCTGTTCATTGTCTGCTCCTCTCTGCAGGCCCTGTGCCCTCCGGCACGGAGGTCCGCCGCTACGCTCCATGCTTCCTCACAGACCGAGGAAGCGGTCCACCTCGGCCGCCATTGCCTCCGCCTCTTTGCCGCAAACCGCTGTATGACGGATCTCTGCGTCCCGAAGGCCGGACACTGCTCCGGGAACGGCAACGCCGCTGATCTTCGAGAGTGCATCCGCCAGCTCCAGATCCGGCAGATCGTGCGGCTGTCCCAACGCCGACATCACGGACGTTTCGAATTTGAACGGCGACGCCGTAGAGACAATCACCGTCTGCGTCGTATCACCGGTTTCTTTCCGATATTTCCCGTAGACGGCAGACGCCACGGCGGTGTGCGGATCGATGACGTACCGGTCCTTCTCATAGCGTGTGCGGATTTCCTCTGCGGTCTCCTCTTCCGAAGCCCAGCCGCCATAGAAATCGGACAGACGTCCGCGCATCGCATCGCTGATATGATAACGGCCCTCCTCCGTCAATTCCTTCATGAACGCGGCATTGGCCTGCGCATCGTCTCCCGCGATGTGGTAAATCAGACGCTCCAGGTTCGAGGAGATCAGAATATCCATGGAAGGAGAGGACGTCAGGACAAAGGCGCGGTTTCTGTCATACTCGCCGGTCTGGAAAAAGTCGAACAGCACCTTGTTGCTGTTCGAGGCGCAGATCAGCTTATGAACCGGAACACCCAGCTTCATGGCATAGTAGCCCGCCAGAATATTGCCGAAGTTGCCTGTGGGAACCACGAAATTAACCGGATCCTTCGTCTGCAGCCTGGTGTAGGCCCAGACATAGTAGGCGATCTGCGGCACCAGACGTCCGATGTTGATGGAATTGGCCGATGAGAATTGGAATCCTGCCGCCGCCAGCCTGGCCCTCTGCGCAGGATCCGTGAAGATCTTCTTCACGCCGCTCTGCGCATCGTCAAAATTGCCGCGGATTGCAATAACGCAGGTGTTGTCTCCCTTCTGCGTCACCATCTGCCGCTCCTGAATGGACGATACGCCGTCCTTGGGATAGAACACGATGATCCGCGTTCCGGGCACATCAGCGAAACCGGCCAGCGCCGCCTTCCCGGTATCCCCGGAGGTTGCGGTCAGGATGACGATCTCCTTCGCCTCCCGGTTCTTTCGTGCTGCCGTGATCATCAGATGCGGCAGAATGGAAAGGGCCATGTCCTTAAAGGCAATGGTTGCTCCGTGGAAGAGCTCCAGATACTGTACCCCGTTGGCCTCCCTCAGCGGTGCGATCACCGGCGTATCAAATTTATCGTCGTAGGCGGCCGCGATGCAGGCCTTCAGCTCCTCCTCTGTGTAATCGGTCAGGAACAGCTTCATCACCTCATAGGCGACCTGCTGATAGCTCATGCCGGCCAGCGCCTCCAACGTGACATCCAGCTTCGGAAGCTCCGTCGGGACGAACAGTCCGCCGTCATCCGCCAGTCCCTTCAGAATTGCCTGTGATGCCGTAACCTTCTCGTTGTCACTGCGTGTACTGCGATACAGGATTCCCATATTTTCCGCACTCCTCTCTTCTGTGCAATTCTATGTCTGTTCCGCGTCGTGCCTTCCCGGCTCGGAGGACCCGCTCCCGGCTTCGTTCTCGGCCTGTGCCTCCGCATAGGCCTGGCGCAGCAGCGTGTCATCGCCGGTGTACCGGGCCGTCTCCAGTCCTCTCGCCTCCTTTTCGATGATCTCCTGGAAGCGGAGGAATTCCCTGTCCATCTCCTCCATGGTTCTCTCCGGGCTTTGCTGCTGTATGGCTTCGCCTTTTCCTTCCTTCCGTGAGGCAGCCGCCAGGTCCTGTACGGCTGCAGGGGGCAGATCCGGATTCCCGAGCGAAGCCGTGCCCGTATCCGCCGTCTTCCCTGCACTCTTCCTCCCGTTCTCCCTGTTCCGGACCCGCAGCTCCCGAATCACCCATTTATGGGCCGAGTAGCCGAAGGGCTTCGGTGCAAGCCTGCGGTCCAGCAGGGGCCGCAGCAGATTGACCAGAAGAAGCGCGTACACCGTACCGTCCTCATACAGGCCAAACTGACGAAAGGCGAATACGCCGGCTCCCAGGAGGATACCATACCAGATTCTGGCCGCCCCGGAAACCGGTGAGGTCGTATAATCCTGTGCCATGATAAAACAGGTGAACAGGAAGCTCCCCCCGCACAGCTGGACCGCCAGTGTATAGGGGGAAAGCCCATACCTTCCGATCAGCACATAGCCGACAGAAAAGGCGAGGATCGCCGCTGCAGGAATCATCAGATCAATGAGTCCCAGCAGGAACAGGATCGCTGCCGTCACCAGCACGGCAAGTGCCGAGGCCGTCCCGATGCACCCGGCAACATTTCCTGTCAGCATGTCCAGCAGCTCCGGGGTCTCTCCGCTCTGCAGCAGCTCCAACGGCGGCAGAGCCGTATAATTCCATGAAGTCACATCCAGCATCCTGTCCCTGCATACGAGCAGGAGGACGCATTTGGCTGCCATCGCTGGATTCAGAAGATTGTGTCCGAGACCGCCGCAGAGGTTCTTGAACACGACAATGGCCAGGGCCGCCATGACGGCAGCCAGCCACAGGGGGGCCGCCGGCGGGAGCAGCAGTCCGCAGATCAGACCGGAAACCACACAGGAATAATCCATAACCGAGGACTGCCGTTTCCTCCAGATCAGGCTGCACGCAAGCTCGCAGACAATGGCCGTTGCCGCTGCGCAGCCGATCAGAAGGGCCGCATGAAATCCGTAGTGATAAATTCCCACTCCCGCGCACGGGAGAAGGGAAAGGACGACCAGATACATCAAATCTGCCGTGGTAACGCGGGAACGCACGTAGGGCGCCATGCCAAAGGGCCTGTACTCGCCGCTCTTCATCCCTGGTACCTCCTTGCATATTCTCCGGCCAATGCATTGTTCTGCAGACTGGAGCGTTTCATGGCGCCGATCTCTCCCGCCAGATCAATGCGTGCCGGACAGACATAGCTGCAGCAGCCGCAGTCACAGCACTCCAGTCCCGCATGCTCTACAAAGGCAGGCTTATTGTTGGCCCGGACATCCCGGATCAGCTGCATCGGAACAATCCGGTTGGGGCAGACCTGTGTGCAGCGCCTGCATCGGATGCAGGGCGTTTCCTTCTGGGCACGAATCTCCCTGATCGGCAGACAGACCAGTGCGGAGGAAAGCTTCGTAATAGGCGCATCCAGGTTCGTGATCCTCACGCCCGTGAGCGGTCCCCCGGAAAGGAACAGGGTGTTCCCTTCCTTGCTGAATCTGCGCAGTCCCCCGGCCTCTTCAAGAACATCCCGGTAGGTGGTGCCGCAGGGCACGCGAAGATTGCAGGGCCCCGCCGCACTGGTCCCCGAAACGGTCATGATGCTGGTGCAGAGCGGCTCCCGTGCAAGAACCGCCTGATTGACGGCGATCAGTGTCCCGGTATTCAGCACAAGACAGCCGATTTCATAAGGCAGCATCTTGGCATTCAGGGTTCTGCCGGTAATGGCATGAATCAGCTGGCGCTCCGATCCCTGCGGAAATTTATCCTTGCATTGCCGCACGAACATCCTTGGATTGTTGATGAGCAGCTCGCGCAGGATCCGATATCCCTCCCGGTTGGATTCTGCAACCGCAATGATCCCCTTGGCCCTCGGAAAGATGCTCAGCAGAATGGCCAGTCCTCCGATCAGCTCCCACGGCTCCTCCAGAATTCTCCTGTAATCTCCTGTCAGGTAGGGCTCACATTCCACGCAGTTGGCAATGATCGTATTCACCATCGTCTTTCCTGCACTCATCAGCTTGTAATGCGTCGGCAGGCCGGAGCCCCCGAGCCCCACCACGCCGGCATCCCGAACGGCAGCCAGAATGTCCTGTCTGGACATCCTGGACGGATCCGGATTCTCCGGCCGTGGGAAGCCCCGCAGCAGACCGTCATTGTCAATGACGATGGAATTCATCGGACTTCCCGTTTCATCCGGAATCTCCTCCACCGCCGTCACTCTTCCGGAGACAGAGGAATAAATATTCGCCGACAGCTCGCCGTCCGCCCGTGCAATCAGCTGCCCCGCACAAACATACTCGCCCGGCTGAACGACAGGAAGCGCCGGTGCACCGATGTGCTGCTGCAGCGGAAAGAACAGCTCGCCCTCCGGCGGTTCCATGTCCCGGATTCTCTTATCGCGGGACAACTCCTTGCCGGAATAAGGGAAAATACCTCCCATGAATGTCGATCTTGCCATGTATTGCTCCTAAATCATCACCTTTTATGGTTCAGCCAACTCATTATACTGTCTCTCCGTCCTGTGCGTCCACAACCTTGCAGTCCTTTACCACGAACTGCAGGCTCTCTCTCCCCCTCCAGGAATTGATCTTCGGCTCGTACACGATGTTGCAGCGGGCCGCCCGAGACCGCAGCGGCTCCGGCAGCTCTTCCTCCGGAAGAAACCATACCAGCTCATAGCGTCTCCCGTCCTCATCCATTCCCTCCATGCGTATGACATTGTGATTCTGTCCGAAAACGGCGGTCTTGCGCAGTACAACATCTCTCATGGCAAAGAGTGCTCTGGCGTTCTCCGTCCCGCAGGGCTCCAGCAGGGACAATTCCCGCACCATGGACATCGTAACAAAGGAAAGCGGCAGGACCATGTCGATGTGCAGCACATCCTGCATATCCTCGGTTCTCAGGCGGCAGGTCCGGTTCAGCCGCTGCTCCAGGAGAACGGCATTCTCCTCCCGCAGAGAAAGCCCTGCCGCCATCTTATGTCCGCCGAATTTCAGGAACAGATCCCTGCAGGCAGAGAGCTCCGCGAACATGTCATAGGCCTCGATGGAGCGTCCGGATCCCTTCAGAATCCCCTCCTCGTCCGAATTCGTCAGAACCAGAACCGGCCGGTGATAGCATTCCCTCACACGTCCCGCAATGATGCCCGCCAGAGATTCGTGACAATCCTCCAGATGCAGCACCAGAACTCTGTGCTGCTTCAGTCCCCCCTCGCCGGCCGACAGCATTTCAACCTTCTGAACAGCCTTTCGGACCCCCTCCTCCGTCATGGATTTCCGGCTGTCATTGAGAAACTTGAGCTCCTTTGCCAGACTCATTGCACGGTTCTCGTCCGTTTCTCGGAACAGTTCCAGGGCGCGGTCTGCAGTGTCAAGACGTCCGGCTGCATTCAGGCAGGGCCCCAGCACAAAGCCGGCATGATAAACCGTCAGCTCCTCCGAGGCCAGACCGGACACCGTCCGAAGACAGCGGAAGCCGACGTTGTCCGTATGCATCAGTTCCTTCAGGCCCGCCTTGACCAGAATGCGGTTCGGACCCTGAAGCGGCATGACATCGCAGATCGTTGCCAATGCGGCAAATCCCAGCAGCTCTCTTGCCACCGCCGCCGGCTCCGGCTCCTGCGCGGACTTCGGTCCCGAAAGATCCGGTTTCCCCAGAAGGAGCATGCTCAGCCGGAATACCACCGCCGCACCGCAGATCTGCGGAAATGCCGTCTCCGGTTCTCCCGTTGCCGGGTCCGGAATCCATGGCTCCGCGATTACATCTGCAGGAGGATACAGATACTCCTTTTCCTCTCCCTTCATGGAAAAGGGAATCGAATGATGATCTGTCACGATCACGGTAAGTCCCGCAGCCTTTGCCTTCCCAAGAGCGTCCGCAGCGGCAATTCCGTTGTCACAGGTAATGATGGTATCCACCCCGTCCGCGGCGGCCTCCTCCACCAGCCGATCGTTGATGCCGTAGCCGTCCCGCAGCCGCTCCGGGATGCGTGCGCTGACCTCTCCCCCGAGATAGGAAATCAGCCGCCACAGGATGTAGGCGGAACAGATTCCGTCTACATCATAATCGCCGATGATCCGAATGCTCTTTCCCTCCAGAATCTTATGCCGGAGCACGAAGGCCGCGTCCTTCAAGCCCGGAATCTTTTCGGGCTCCTCCATATCCGCCATGGTGCCGTGCAGAAAGACATCCATCTCCTCCTTTGTCTCAAGATTCCGGTTGCGCATCACCCGGACCGTCACCGGCGAAATCCCGAGCTCCTGCGCGATTCCCCGAAAATCCGCCTTCTTGGCATAGATCATCCATTTTGACATCATCATCTCCTGAACAAACCCTGCAGTCCACACACATAAAGGGCCCCAGCACCCCGGATACAGCTGCCGGATTCCGGAATCACTGTACCCGCAGGAAGCTGAGGCCCCCAATATTCATCCGGCCTGCCGCCGCATGGATGCGGCGTTATACCACCGTTTTCTCGCGCACCTTTTTCTCGTGCTCTGCCTTGCGTTCTGCCTGATCCGCCGCCTTTTTCTGACGCGCATACCGTCCGCTGTCATCGTGCTTGGGCGGGAACTTCCTGCGCAGCATCAGCCAGAAGGAAGCACTCAGGCAGACGGAAGAATAGCAGCCTGCCACAATGCCCGCCATGATGGGCAGTGCGAATTCGCGGATGGAGGACACTCCCAGAAGATACAGGGTGAACACCATCAGGAAAGTTGTCAGAGACGTAAAGAGGGATCTCGTCAGAGTTCCCGTGATGGAGCGATCGGCCAGCTCTGCAAAATCGGTGTCCTTCTTTTTCTTCTCCAGATTCTCGCGGACGCGGTCAAAGATAACAATGGTCGCATTAATGGAATATCCGACAATCGTCAGCATGCAGGCCACAAAGGTCGTTCCCACACTGATCCGCAGAACCGCATATACGGTCAGAACAACCAGCACATCGTGCAGAAGAGCCAGAATCGCTGCCGCGCCAAGGCGCATGTCCTTGAACCGGAACCAGATGTACACCAGCATCATCAGCAGAGCCACAATGACTGCAGCAACCGTATCGCGCTGCATCTCCGAGGAAACCGTAGAGCTGATGGTCTCTGCCTGAATGGCGGTCTCCTCTACGCCGAAGTCCTTCATGAGGAGATTGTTCAGCTCCTCACGCTCCTCCATATCCAGTGTTCTGGTCTTGAAAATGACCTGGTTCCCGCCGGCAACCTTCTGCACCTGTACGTTGGCATCTCCGGTCACCTGTTCAAAATCCGGTACGATCTGATCGTTGATTTCATCCAGCGAATAATCCTCATTAAAGGTTACGCTGGTGGATGTGCCGCCCACGAAGTCAAGGCTGTAATTCAGCGCCTTCTCTCCCTTTGCAGCATGAATTCCCATGAAGACAAAGCCGCAAGCGATCACGACAGCCGAGATGGTCATGAAAATCTTTTTCTTTTCAACAACCTTCAGCGTCTTCATGTCCTTGCCGACGCCATACCACTTCCGATCCTTGGCGAACAGCGTGTAGAAGGCCTTCATGTACCATTTCGTGACAAAGAGCGCCGTGAACATGGAGAGCAGGATACCGATGGCCAGTGTCTGGGCAAAGCCCTTCACCGATCCCGTCCCCAGCAGATACAGAACGACGGCTGCAATCAGGGTTGTGACGTTTCCGTCGATGATGGCAGACAGTGCCTTGCTGTAGCCGTTGTCAATTGCCGTCTTCACCGACCTGTTCTCACGCAGCTCCTCCCGGATACGTGCGAACACGATCACGTTGGCATCCACGGCCATGCCGATGGACAGCAGAATGCCGGCAATTCCGGGAAGCGTAAGCGTTACCTCGAACCCGACCAGAATGATGCTCTCCAGACCGATGTAGGTCAGAAGGGCCAGACTGGCCGCAAATCCCGGCAGACGATATTGAATGAGCATGAACAGAATGACCAGGATTACGCCGATGACGCCTGCCAGCAGCGAGGTGTCAATGGCATCCTGTCCCAGCTGCGCTCCCACCACATTGGAGCGGATCTCCTCCAGCTCTACGGAAAGGCCGCCGATTCGAATGGTAGACGCCAGATTTCTCGCCGATTCAATGGTGCTCTCTCCCGTAATGACCGCCTGTCCGTTGGTAATGGCTGCCTGCACCGTCGGTACGCTGACGAACTCACCGTCATAATAGATGGCAATGCTCTCACCCTTCTCATAGGCTCTGGTGGTTGCATCGGCGAATTTCTGCTTGCCCTCATCCGTGAAGGTCAGAGAGACCACAATCTCCTGGTTGTTCATGCTGTCACTCTGGTATCCGGCCTGGGCATCCGCGACATCCGTGCCCTCCAGGACAACATCTCCGTCAGCGATCAGGGTGTCCAGATCCTTGCTGAGGGTATATCCGCCGCTCGTATAATCATAAGAATAGTTCGCATTCCCGTCGTCATCCGTCTGGCGGATGAAATACAGGGATCCGGGCCGTCCCAGCTCCTCCAGAATCTGGTTGGCATCCGACACGCCGGGGATTTCAATGTTGATGCGGTCTGTCCCCTCCCGGTAAACCTGTGCCTCTGTGCTGTATGACTCCACTCTCTGCTGCAGCTTGTACGTAGTGTCATCCATGTCCGCATCGGAAGGAGTCTCCTCTCCCACCGCCTGATAGGTAATGCTGACACCGCCGGCAAGATCGAGACCCAGCTTGATGTCCGACATGGAACCGGTTCCCCAGCTGTCCACACCAAAGACTGCAAGATACAGGAGACTTGCCATTACAGCAACCAGGACCACCAGTCCCGCCAGCGCTTTTCCCTTGCTCTTCTTCATAATTAAGTAAGTTCCTTTCCAAAACAACTCGTTCCCGTCTGCGCAGCCTCTGTCCATCCTCCGCAAACCGTTGTATTATAGCATATCCGGCTTGCTTGTAAAACAACGGTATTCTATGTACAATCGTAACCAATCTAATGTTGATGTTACTGTACAGACGCCCGCCGGTGACGGGTCCTGGCGGAGCTGTCCATCCTGGGGACGTTCTCACTCCGTGCGAGGACCTAGCGGTGCTAAGCTCACATAAG
>CAVKMX010000034.1:0-19973 GCA_963657295.1 Clostridium sp. CAG:302 | reverse complement strand
GCGTCTTATGCGAGCTTAGCACCGCTAGGTCCTCGCACGGAGTGAGAACGTCCCCGGGGCGGACAGCTCCGCCAGGACCCGTCACCGGCGGGCGTCTGTACAGTAACGCAGGTGCCGAACAGTTGCGAGAAATTCAGAAAAGCACTTGCAATCCTTCGCTCCGTCTGGTAAGATAACAAATCGTAGCGGACGGAACAAGGGATTGCAGGGGTCATTCAGAAGCCCGGCGGATGCCTTTTCCGGAGGCGAACTTCATATTGGGCCATAGCCAAGCGGTAAGGCAACGGACTCTGACTCCGTCATTTCGTAGGTTCGAATCCTACTGGCCCAGCTCTCTTTGATCGGCTTTCATCACAGGGTGATGAGGGCCGATTTTTTGTCTGTCCGGCAACCGGCAACGCAGGGAACAGCACTGAAGGAAGCGTGGAAATTAGCTGCAATTAAGCATTGTATGAAGTTAAAATTAGTTGCATATCCGTGTAAGTTAAGGCAAGATAGAGCATGAGGATGCGCAGACGGCAGCTGCGTTTCCTTTGCCGTTGGAGGCAGAGCCGCGGGACGATTCTGCCGGAGATTTCCGCGGGAAAATTCGGCAGGGAAATCCGAAACGGATGCGGAGCAGCCGCAGACAGGACAGGAAAACAGGATAAAAAAGAGGGGGCAGTGCAGGCATGAAGGAACAGCAGCTGCTCCGGGGGTGGACGCTGACCATTCCCGGAGAAAATGTATATCACATCGGACCGGAGCCGCTTCCGGTCACTATGCCGGGAAGTGTGTATTCCGGCCTTCTGGAGAACGGCCGGATGCCGGATCCGTACTGGCGGGACAATGAGCTGGACGCCCTGAAGCTCATGGACAACGATTTCATCTTCACAGAGCATTTCACGCCGGAGGCAGAGCTCCTGGCGTGCGGGCAGGTCCTCCTGCGCTTTGACGGGATTGACACCGTCGCAGACATCGTGCTGAACGGGCAGCTGCTGGGGCATGCGGAGAACATGCACCGAAGCTATGAATTCGAGGTAAAGGGTCTCCTGAGGGAGGCATACAACGAACTGAAAGTGACCGTTTATTCTCCGACGAAATTCGCCGCGGCGTGCCATGAAAGAGTGCAGAACATGGAAAGCGCCGATGCGGTGCCCGGCTATTCGCAGATGCGGAAGGCGCACTGCATGTTCGGCTGGGACTGGGGACCGCGCCTCCCCGATGCCGGGCTGTACCGCCCGGTGCGGCTCCTTGGCGTGACGAAGGCGCGATTCACCGATGACATCCGAATCGAGCAGGAGCACCACGTCACAGGCACGAGCGCCTGCGGCAATACCGTAGACCGGGTGGAGCTGCGGTGTACGGCAAAGATTTCCCGGACGGAGGCAGAGCGATGCAGCGGCGCAGTCAGGGAAAAGGCGCAGGACTGCAGGGACGCACAGAGCAAAGGGGCCCCGGACCTTCACGTCGAGGGAGAGGTGCAGACGCCGGAGGGCAGGATCCTTCCCTTCCGCATGGCAATGCAGAGCCCTTCGGAGGCGGCCGGGAGCCTGACCGTGACGGACCCGCAGCTGTGGTGGCCGAACGGCTATGGTGCGCAGCCCCTGTACACGGTGACGCTCCGCCTCATCGACGATGCGGACGGGGCGGAGCTGGACCGGTGCGTGAAGCGGATCGGCCTGCGCACGGTTACGGTGGATGTCTCGCCCTTCCCGGAGGAGGAGAGGGATCCGCACATCGGACCGCAGGTCAAGGACGATGAACGGCCGGGCCGGCATTTTGATTTCGTGGTGAACGGACTCCATATGTTCGCCATGGGAGCAGATTACATTCCGGAGGACAATATTCTGCAGCGCGTCACCAGAGAGCGGACGGCGGCCCTCCTGCAGGATGCGGCGGCGGCGCATCACAATGCCGTCCGGGTCTGGGGCGGCGGCTATTATCCGGATGACTTCTTCTACGATCTCTGCGATGAATACGGCCTGCTGGTGTGGCAGGACTTCATGTTCGCCTGCTCGAGCTACGAGCTGGACGATGTGCTGGAGGTGAACCTCCGGGCGGAGTTCACGGAGGTCGTGCGTCGGCTCCGTCATCACGCCTCGCTGGCGCTCTGGTGCGGCAACAACGAGATGGAGACCGAATTCCAGGACAATTACTGGGACGGCAGGTTCAATGCGGCCCTGCCGTGGGGCCGGGGCGAGAAGCCGGGGTATACGATCCCCGCGCGGGAGTTCGGCGACTATGTCCGCCTGTACGAGTACATCCTGCCGCAGATCCTCAAAAGGGAGGACCCGGGCGCCTTTTACTGGCCCTCCTCCCCCTCGTCGGGCGGCAACTTCGAGGATTCCTATGAGGAGAACATCGGCGATGCCCATTACTGGGGGGTCTGGCACTGCGGCGACCAGTTCACGGAGTATCGGCGGCACCATTTCCGCTTCCTCTCGGAGTTCGGCTTCCAGTCCCTGCCCTGCAGGACCACGGTGGAGTCCTTTACGGAGGAGGGCGACCGGAATCTCTTCTCGGAGATCATGGAAATGCACCAGAGAAATGCGGCGGCGAACGGCAAAATCATGACGTATCTGTCCGCCACCTACCGGTACCCGAAGAATTTCGATGAGCTGCTGTACTGCTCCCAGCTGCTGCAGCTGGATGCCATCCGCTACGGCGTGGAATATTTCCGTCGGATCCGGGGGACCTGCATGGGAACGCTGGTGTGGCAGCTGAACGATATCTGGCCGGTGGCCTCCTGGTCCTCCATCGATTACTACGGCCGATGGAAGGCACTGCACTATGGAGAGAAGCGTTTTTATGCGCCGGTTTCCGTCACCTGTGAGGAGCACGGACGGCTGGACCAGAAGCCCTGTGTCAATTCGCTGCCCATTCCGGTGGAATATTCGGCGGAGCTCCATGTGGCTAATGAAACAAGAGAGGCCGTGACGGGGGAGGTGTGCTGGCAGCTGCGGCGCGCGGATTCCTCCGTGGTGCGGGAGGGAAGGCAGAACGTCACCGTGCCGCCCCTTGGCGGGGTGTGGCTCCCGAAGGAAACGTTCAACGGAGACTTCACGGAAGCGTACAACGAGAGAGATCTGCACCTGTACTATGCATTCCGGCAGGAAGGGGAGGTGCTTTCCTCAGGCTCTGCGTTGTTCGTCGCACCCAAGCACTACCGCTTCGAGAACCCGCTGCTCACCGTGCGCGTGGAGAACGGGTGCGCTGTCGTGACGGCAAGGGCCTACGCCAGGGGTGTCTGCATCGAGTCGGCGGACGGGAACCTGCGGCTGGAGGACAATTTCTTCGACATGGAGGCAGAAGAGAGACGCATTCCCATCGTCGGGGAGCTGCCGGAGGGAGAGCTCCGGGTCCGCAGCGTCTATGACATAGCCTGAGGTCCTCCGGATCGTGCGGGGCGGCCCCGTGCAATCCGGGGGAGCTGCCGTGTCTGCCTCCCGCGGAGAGCCTTCCCGCACCGGCACACCGTCATTGGGACAGGAGCCGGAATCTGTCCATGCGCATTCTGCGCCGGATTCGTTTACAATAATCTGTCAACGTGTACGGCAGCAGGAGGAGCAGACAATGCAGACAGGACTGGTGGTAGAGGGCGGCGGCATGAAGTGCGCCTACGGCGCAGCGGTGCTGGACCGCTTTCTGGACGATGGAATTCATTATGACTACGTGATCGGGGTATCGGCGGGGAGCGCCAACGCGGCCTCCTTTCTGGCAGGACAGCGGGGCAGGAACCTTCGCTTTTACACCGAGCATATTCATGAGAGCTATTATTTCGGGGCGGACAGCTTCCTGAAGAGCCGGGATCTGTTCGGCCTGGACTATATCTACAGCGCTGTTTCCAACAGCACGGGAGAGGACCCGCTGGACTGGGAGGCCGTGGAGAGGAACCCGGCCCGGTATGAGGTGGTCGCCACCAACGCCCTGACGGGGGAACCCCGTTATTTTGACAAGAGCGAGATGGCGCAGGATGACTACACGGCGATCAAGGCGAGCTGCGCACTCCCGGCGGCGTGCCGTCCGCGCATGGTGGACGGGATTCCCTACTACGACGGCGGCGTGTCGGACGCCATCCCCGTGGACCGGGCGCTCTCCCAGGGCTGCGAGAGGCTGGTGGTCATTCTCTCGAAGCCCCGGAGCTTTGTGAAGCAGCCGGAGGGTCTGCGGCGGATCTATACGAAGCGGTGCCGCGCCTACCCGAAGGTGGTCGAGCTCCTCGACAACCGGCACATCCGCTACACGGCGAACTTCCGCCGCGTGTTCGAGCTGGAGCGGGAGGGCAGGGCCTTTGTCTTTGCGCCCAGCAGAGAGCTCCCGATGAGCACCTATGCCATGAACGCGGCGGACAATGAACGGCTCTACGAGCTGGGACTGCAGGATTACATGGTGCTGCGGAATTCCCTGCGGGAGTTCCTGGCACAGGAAAGGCAGTAAAGAGAGAACGGATCCGGACCGGCGGCACCTGCGACGGCAGGGCAGCTGCCGGACGGCTGCCGGACCTTCCGGCAAAAAGGTGTAACATTCCGATGCGGCGCGCGTATGTACAAGGGCAGGAACGTAGAACAGGCGCCGCGGACAGGCTGCGGCAGAAAGGATGACCGCCATGATCGGAATCTATATCGCCGCAGTGATTGTTGCCTACAGTGTTGTCAGCGCCGTCGTGCTCTGAGACACCCTCCGGAGCGGGGCAGCGGGATCAGGTCTGCACCGGAGTCTGCACCGGAATGGAGCGCTCGGCCGCGAGGTGATGTGCCTCCCGGTATTCCCTGGGCGACATTCCGTACTCCTTGCAGAAGCTCCGGTAGAAGCTTGAATAATCCCGGAATCCATACTCATCAAAGGTGCGTGTAATATCGGCTCCGGCTGCAATGGCTTCACTGCAGCCCTGGAGCCGTTTTTTCGTGATGTACTGGTGGATGGAGATGCCGAGGCTGTCCTTGAAATAATGCGCGAGATAATACTTGGAGAGACAGACATGCTCTGCGAGCACATCCAGAGAAAGGTCCTCCGTCAGATGCGCATCGATGTAGAGCATCAGCTCCTGCATGAGGTCGCCGGTGCCGGAGACGAGGGGATGCTCCCTCTCATAGATGACGCGGTTCATGTACAGGATGAGCTCGTTGAGCGCCAGATGGACGGCGGCGAAGCGTCCGTACCGGTCCGAGCGCAGCTCCTCGAGGAGCCGGAGCATCCGGGACTGGATCGCGGAGAATTCCGACTCATGAAAATGATAATAGCATCGGCCGGCCGTCGCCGCGCGCTGCATCAGGAAGACGTAATCCGGCGTCTCGTCGAGGAGCCTGGCGGCATATTCGCGGCTGACCCAGAGGATGAAGCGGCGGTAGGGCCGATCGGGGTTCAGCATTCTGCCGTAATGCGGGACGCCCGGCGGCACCAGCACCATATCCCCCGGATGCAGGTGGGCGGGGTGCC
Source organism: Clostridium sp. CAG:302 (assembly GCA_963657295.1). Lineage (GTDB taxonomy): Bacteria > Bacillota > Clostridia > Lachnospirales > Lachnospiraceae > CAG-791. The sequence goes on along the minus strand of CAVKMX010000034.1, from coordinate 14,555 downwards.
CCGCGATGACAAGGTCCAGCTCTCCCTCGAGAAACAGATAGAACTCATAGTAATCGTGGGTGTGAACCGCCGGCGGCTGAAAATGAAGATCACTGTAATAGAAGGCCTCGAAATCCCTGGATTTCATGTACTGCCTTGTGTTGAATGCGGATCGCAGATTGCCCTTCATGCGGTTCCCCCTTTCTGTTCCCTCTCTCCCATGCTCCCCGCAGCCCGCAGCGCCTGCGTTTTTTGCTACGCACCTTCAGAAAAAGTCCTGTGTTATCAGGCCGGTTATTTTGCAAAGGATGTACCGGCCATGCTGCGCCCCCGGAGCGGTGCCGGCAGCGGACGGAGCGTCCTGCCTTAGCAGTTCCAGTATAGACGGCGGAGCGTCCTGCCGCAACATTTACAATGTGAACAACAAATCCGTCAATGGTATTCTGCAGAGAAAAAAGGTACTCTGACAGCAGATCGGAAACGGATGCATCACGCGAGGACGGATGCATTCATGCAGGGTAGAAAGGGGATTACAACCATGGAAATGACAATGCGCTGGTACGGCTCCAAGTTCGATACCGTCACACTCCGCCAGATCCGTCAGACGGCCTATGTGACCGGTGTCATCACAACGCTTTATGACAAGCAGCCCGGCGATCTCTGGACGCAGGAGGAGATTCACGCTCTCAAAGAGGAGGTGGAGGCCGCCGGACTTCACATCAGCGGCATCGAGTCCGTCAATGTGTCCGACGCCATCAAGACCGGCGGTCCGGACCGCGACAAGGACATCGCCACCTACATTCAGTGTCTGGAGAACCTCGGCAAGGAGGACATCCATCTGGTGTGCTACAACTTCATGCCGGTCTTCGACTGGACGAGAAGCGAGCTTGCCAGGGTCCGTCCGGACGGCTCCACCGTGCTCGCCTACACGCAGGAGGCCATCGACGCCATTGACCCGGAGAACATGTTCAACTCCATCAAGGACAGCATGAACGGCACCGTGATGCCGGGCTGGGAGCCGGAGAGAATGGCGCACATCAAGGAGCTCTTCGAGATGTACAAGGACATCGATGAGGAGAAGCTCTTCGAGAACCTGGTTTATTTCCTGAAGGCGATCATGCCCGTCTGCAACCAGTACGACATCAAGATGGCAATCCATCCCGATGATCCCGCCTGGAGCGTGTTCGGCCTGCCCCGCATCGTCACCGGCAAGGAGAAGCTGGTCCGCATGATGAAGGCCGTCGATGACGTCCACAACGGCGTGACGCTGTGCACCGGCTCCCTTGGAACGAACCTTGAGAACGATCTGCCGGACATCATCCGCGCTCTGCCCGGAAGGATCCACTTCGGCCACGTGCGCAATCTCAAGTTCCTCTCCCCCACCAATTTCGAGGAGGCGGCCCACCTCTCGACCGACGGCACCTTCGATATGTATGAGATCGTAAAGGCCCTGCACGACATCGGCTTCGACGGACCCATCCGTCCGGACCACGGCCGCATGATCTGGGACGAGGTTGCCATGCCGGGGTACGGCCTGTACGACAGAGCACTGGGCGCCGCCTACATCTGCGGCCTCTGGGAAGCCATTGAGAAGTCCGAGGCGCGCGGATAAGCAGATCATTCACGCTGAGGTACGATTGCTGCAGTACGATTGTCGAAATATGATTTCAGAAAGGACAGAGCCATGAAATTATCCGCAGAAGGATTGAAGAATACACAGGAATGGACCGAAAAGGGATATCACCTTCCCGCCTATGACCGCGAGGCCATGATCGCAGAGACGAAGGAGAACCCGACCTGGGTGCACTTCGGCGCCGGCAATATTTTTCGTGCGTTCCAGGCAAACCTCGCCCAGAGACTGCTGGAGGGCGGGTCTGCGAAGACCGGCATCACCGTATGCGAGGGCTTCGACTACGAGATCGTGGAGAAGCAGTACCGTCCCCACGATGATCTCTCCGTGCTGGTGACGCTCAAGTCCAACGGCAGCGTGGAGAAATCCGTCATCGGCTCCATCGGAGAGTCGACCATCCTGGATTCGGAGAACGAGCAGGAGTTCTCCCGCCTGAAGGAGATCTTCGCAAAGGATTCCCTGCAGCTGTGCACATTTACTGTGACGGAGAAGGGCTACAGCCTCGTCAACGGCAGGGGAGAGCAGCTCCCGGCCGTCACCGCGGATTTCGCGGCAGGCCCCGAAAAGCCCCAGAGCTACATCGGCAAGGTTGCCGCACTCCTGTACACCCGCTACCTTGCAGGGAAGAAGCCGATTGCCATGGTGTCCACCGACAACTGCTCCCACAACGGCGAGAAGCTCTACGGCGCCGTGATTGCCTTTGCCAGGGCCTGGATCGGTGCAGGCCTTGCCGAGAAGGAGTTCGAGGATTATCTGAGTGATGAATCGAAGGTCTCCTTCCCCTGGTCCATGATCGACAAGATCACACCCCGCCCGGATGCTTCCGTGGAGGCACTCCTTCGCGAGGACGGTCTGGCGGACCTGGATCCTGTCGTGACCTCCAAGAAGACCTGGGTCGCCCCCTTCGTCAATGCCGAGGAGACCGAGTACCTTGTCATCGAGGACAAGTTCCCCAACGGACGTCCCGCCCTGGAGAAGGTCGGCGTGATCTTCACAGACCGCGACACCGTGAACAAGGTGGAGAGGATGAAGGTCACCACCTGCCTGAACCCGCTGCATACGGCGCTGGCGGTTTACGGGTGCGTCCTCGGCTATGAGAAGATCTCCGATGAAATGAAGGACAAGGAGCTGGTGAAGCTCGTGGATGTCCTTGGCTACAAGGAGGGCCTGCCGGTTGTCGTGAACCCCGGTGTTCTGGATCCGAAGGAGTTCATCGACACGGTGCTGCAGGTCCGCGTGCCCAATCCCTTCATGCCGGATACGCCGCAGAGAATTGCCACCGATACCTCCCAGAAGCTGGCCATCCGCTTCGGCGAGACCATCAAGTCCTACATGGCAGCACCGGAGCTGAATGCCGCAGATCTTTCCATGATCCCGCTGGTGCAGGCCGGGTGGCTTCGGTATCTGATGGCCGTCAAGGACAACGGCGAGAGCTTCGAGCCCTCTCCGGATCCGCTGCTGGAGGATGTGCAGAAATACGTTGCAGACTTTACGCTGGGCGAGGTGCCGTCTCATGAGGAAATCCGCAGCAGGCTCCTGCCCCTTCTGAAGAACGCCCAGATCTTCGGCGTTGACCTCGAGGAGGCAGGCCTTGCAGAGAAGGTGGTGTCCTATTTCGCCGAGCTGATCGCCGGCCCGGGCGCTGTCCGCAGAACGCTGGAGAAATACTGCGGCTGAGACAGCTTCGGGAACATATTGAGAATTGCAAAAGATCCGCAGGGATGGTTGATCCGTCCCTGCGGATCTTTTTTGTCGTGGGGCCGGAGGCCTTGATTGTATGAGACGTTAAATGATTTCGCTCATTCAAGTTATCATATTTAAGACTACTTTTGCAAAAAGTCTGAACTTTATTGACCGGGGGGTAATAGTTTATCTTTTCTTCTGAAACAGCTGAGTTCGGACAACAGGGTATGCGCGCTATGGGGCAGGCAGTGAGGAAAATCTGGAACATCGTAACTTCCGTTCTGGTGGTGATGTTCGTGATCCTGGCCATCCTTCTCGCCGGCGTGCGGCTGATCGGTCTGCAGGCCTTCACGGTGCTCTCGGGCTCGATGGAACCGACCTATCACGTGGGAGCACTGATCTACGTGAAGAAGGTGGACCCCTCCGAGATTCAGGTGGGGGACGCCATTACCTTCCTGCTGAGTGAGGATACGGTGGCGACGCACCGGGTGGTGGAGATCGTCCCGGATGAGGAGGACCCGTCGGTGCTCCGCTTCCGCACCAAGGGCGATGCCAACAATGCGGTGGACGGGAGCCTGGTGCACTGCGGGAACGTCATCGGCGTGCCGGTGTTCACCATCCCGTATCTGGGCTATGTCGCGAATTACGTGCAGAAGCCGCCGGGACTGTATGTCACCATCTCGGTCTGCGCGGTGCTGCTGTTCCTGGCGATCCTGCCGGACCTCTTCGCGGCACCGGAGGCGGCAAAGGAGGGCAGGAAAGCCGGAGGCCGGCGGAGCAGAGGGAGCCGTTCCTCGCCCCGGCGTGCGGAGGAGGAAGCTGCCCGGTATGACCGGGAGCGTCACACCGACGCCATCGACGGCGCAGCTGACTGGGATGAGTTCGAGGAGCCGGAGGCGCTCGAGGAGCTGGTCGATTTTGAGACCTTCGGGGAAGCCGGTGCATACCGGGAGCCTCATGCGCGGAGGGATCGCGGAGCGCGCCGCGTATACAGGGAGCCGGAACCCTTCGAGGAATCGGAATCCTATGAAGAGCCGGGATTCTACGAAGAGTCAGGAGCCTATGAAGAGCAGGAATTCTACGAAGAGCCGGAATCCTTCGAAGAGTCGGAATATTACGAGGATGGCGGGGAGGAATACGATCCGGAGCCTGCCGCAGAGGATGATTTCCCGGATGTGCCGGAGAGGAGGAGAGCTCCCCTCGGCCGATGATGTGTTCAGGGCGCCGTGTTCGGGCCTTCGGACGGTTCGGCTGTGCGATCCGGGGGTTTGTGAGAAGGGGTAGATCCGGAAGCTGTCATCACGGTTTCAACCATGGTGAGACCGTAAGACAGCTCCCGGTTTGCCGGGCCGGGAAGCCGGCCCCATAGAAGGGTTATGCAGAGCCGGTTCCCGGCTCCGCACACAGCGCCGCAGACCGCGGCAGAAAAGGGAGAGGAAAAATGAGAGCAAAGAGCAAGGTTCTGGCAACCGCTTTGGCCGCCGCACTTCTTGTGACCGGCACGGTGTTCGGCACGATGGCTTACCTGACGGACAGCAAGACCGTCACCAACACCATGACCGTCGGAAACATTGCCATCGATCTGGATGAGGCCAAGACCGAGACCGACGGCACACCGGTGACACCTGCAAGCCGCGTGAAAGAGAACACCTACAAGCTGGTTCCCGGCCACGAGTACACCAAGGATCCCACCGTGCATGTCACGGCAGACAGCGAAGACAGCTACATCTTCATCACTGTTGAGAACGGCATCGCGGGCATTGAGGCTGCTTCGTCCGCCGATTACAAGACGATCGCGGAGCAGGTTGCGGCCAATAATTGGACGCCTGTGACGGGTCACGAAGGCGTGTACTACAAGGAGTACACATCGCAGGAAACGGTCAAGGATCTTCCTGTATTCGACAAATTCCAGATCTCCGGTGAGGTTGACGGCACTGCGCTGGCGGGATATGCCGATAAGACCATCGTGGTAAATGCCTATGCCGTACAGAAGGATGGCTTTGACAGTGCAGCAGCAGCCTGGGAAGCTACCTTCGGTGCAACAACACAGGGTAGTGACACGCAGGGCGAGTAAAGCAGATCGTTCTGCCGTCAGGGATCCTTTCTGAATCTCGGAATTTCCAAAGTTCAGGAGGATCCACTGACCGCATCAGGATCAGAAAGGGATGCGCGGCAGGCTGCGGTAAAGCGGCCTGCCGGCGTGCCGAAGGACAGCACCTGCGTTTGCTCGCGTGCGCATCCTCTCCGGCAGCCGTTGGCCCTGCACCGTACAGGCGCGGGAGGCACAGCTGCCGGGAGGAGCGCAGAGCTCGCAAAGCGGCAGGCGCAGTCTTCCGGCACTTCCGAGCCGCAGGAGAGCCGTGACCGCACCGCGCATCTTTTTATCGCATCTTATATTGACAGGATTGACAGCAGGGACTGCATCGGCTGTCCCATCTGTATCTGCTGAGGACGTCTTGGATACCGCAGAGCAGGAGCAGGCTTCCCCGCTGCAGGCCAGCGGATGCCGCAGAGCGCGTATTCAATGCGAAGCGGCAGGTGAACCGAAGCGCACCTTTACACCGGCCCGCCGGGCGGCAGTGCAAGGCGCGCTCAGCAGATACAAAAGAAAAAGACATGATCGTCGTTTCGTTAGCTACAGACACAAAGGGGAGGAGAAGAATCGCATGAGGAAGAGGAGCATTGCACTGGTACTGGCCGTGTTCGCTCTGATGATCGGCAGCGTCTTCGGCACGTTGGCATGGCTGACCGATCGGAGTGATACCGTGACGAATACATTCACGGCCAGCAATATCACCGTGGAGTTAAAGGAAACAACCGGAACAGAATACAAGATGGTTCCAGGCTGCGGGATCACTAAAAATCCAAAGGCCACGGTGAAAGCAGGAAGTGAGCCCTGCTATCTGTTCGTTCAGCTGGAGAAATCCACGAATTTCGACACCTATCTGACCTATGAGATGGCAGAGGGGTGGACGCAGCTGGAAGATGAGCAGGGTCAGGAGATTGCAGGAGTCTACTACAGAAGGATCACAACAACGGAAATGGACACTCCCTTTTCCGTGCTGAAGGATGATCAGGTGACGGTAAAGGAAACCGTCACCAAGGAGGATATGAGCAGGCTGATCAGCAAGGCAGAGAGCGAGCCGACCTTGACCGTCACTGCTGCTGCATCGCAGCTGATGAAGGACAACGATCAGGAATTCACCGCAATAGAGGCGTGGAATAATCTCAGCTAATCTCAGCACATCCGGCAGCAGCGGCACGTGAGCAGAGCGCCGGAGAAAAGCCGTTTGAGAAGAAAGGTTCTCTGCCGGTGAAGAGTAATCCGCCGCAGAGAGCATTCGGGTTCGGAACGCCGCGGATCCTTCGGATTCCGATTCGAGGGGCCGGAGGACGCTCCGCAGGAGAGAGGAGTAAAAGCGATGAAACGTAAACTGTTGTTCCTGGCAGCGGCCGTGATCTGCCTGTCCATTGCCGCAACCGGCACGCTGGCCTATTTCAACAAAGGATACAGGCAGACCAATGTGATCACCACCGGCAAGGTAGACATCATGCTGAACGAATGGACCTACGACGATGAAGGGAAAAGGGTTCCGTTTAAAGATCTGAACGGCGTCATGCCCGGCACGAGTGTGACAAAGATCCCGGAGGTGGAGAACACCGGCAAATCGGATGCCTGGATCCGCGTGAAGGTGGAGAAGAAGATCCTGCTCGACGGGAAGGAAGAGATTTCGCCGGAGGAGGTTGAGAAGCTGATCAGCCTGGACATCAACGAGGCTTGGTGGACATATCAGGATGGTTATTACTACTACAACGGGGAGCTGGAGCCGACGAAGACTACGGAGCCCGTTTTCACCAAGGTGAGCCTCAGCAAGGACATGGATAATCGGTTCAAGAATGCCACGATCACGGTGGATGTCATCGCCCAGGCCGTGCAGGTAGCCAACAATGGTAACTCTGCAACAGAGGCAAGCGGCTGGCCGACAGAGGGACAGTCCGGTACCGACACCGCGCCGGGGGGCTCCGGAGAACCTTCCGGGGACACCTCGGGGAACACGGAGCAGAATGCAGATCAGAACGCTTCCGACTGACGGATGAGGAGGAAATGCAATGAATAAGAGAAAAGTACTGGCTTTGGTTGCAGGCCTCGTATTATCGGTGAGCGTTGCCGTACCGGGCACCCTGGCGGTGGAGGCAGACAGCGCGGGCACGGAAGGCTCCTCCATCACGGTGACGTCGGAGGACGGTGCGGAAACCGGCAGCGATGCATCGACAACAGCGGTGGCGGACTTCGCAGCAGCTGCGGCAGCAGCGGTGCAGACGGAGCCGACGGGAGAAGAGAGCACGTCCGGCAGTGATACGGACGCGGCAGATACGACCTCCGGGGCAGAAGGACAGACAGACGAAGGGGGCACGGCGGCCGGTTCGCAGACAGACTCCTCCGAGGCAATCGGAACCGGAGAGAACGCTGCGGTCGATTCCGCCGATCCGACAAAGGCCTCCCATACAGGAGAGGTATCCGAAGAGAACGAGGCAGCCGCCGGCACAGAGACATCGGAAACGAAGAAGTGCACCTGCGGCGCGGCCGACGGAGCATCGCATAAGGAAGACTGCCCGCTGTATGCCGCGCCGGAGACCTTCACCCATAAGGACGGCTGCAGCGACGACTGCGAGGAGGAGAGCTGCACCTGCGGCTGCCACCTCTACCGGCGGATCATGGCATGCAGGACAATCGACGAGATCTGGGAGCTGATCGACAACGCGGACGAGGCCAGCTTCACTCTCCTGACCGAGGAGCAGAACGCGAAAATCGATGAGAGAATCAAGGACCTGGAACCGCAGCCGGCTCCGGCGATTGTTCTCGATGAGACAACCGAAACCGTGCCGAGCGTCATCGAATACGGACTGGTTTCCTTTACGGATGTTGCACCTCTTGGTGCACCGGTTATTGGCGGAAACGATTGAGCAGAGGGGAGGAAAATATGATTAAAAAAATGATTTTACCGCTCCTTCTGAGCCTCGGAATGGTCTCTTCCCTTGCTTTGAATCCCGTGACGGTTCATGCGGAGGAAGAGGGGAGCGGCATCGTGACCAATAAGACCGTATCCTATGATGGAGAAGACGGCTCTTATACGATCACACTGGAGAGCTACGCAACCGGCGAGGTGAAAACCAGTGAAGTAACAAAGGATGTGCCGACGGACATCATCCTCGTCCTGGATCTGTCCAGCTCGATGACTGAGCCAATTGGTACGGTGACGTATAACGAGTACAGCAGCAAAACAAATGAAGAGCTCTATGCCCTTCGCCACAATGGAGGAGAGAAAAATCTCTGGTACATGATTCCGGATACCAACAATTACGCCTCGGTTTCCGTCACGAAAGAGGGAGAGAGCATCACCTACGAATCGGCAAGCAATAAGACGAACAGCGATTTGTATGAAAATTACAGGAATAACCTGTATGTGAAGATGGACGATGAATATGTCAAGGTAAGCGTAAATGAGTCAGGAAAAGGAGGGAAACGTACCTACACCTACACTTATACCTACAACGGCGAAAAAAAGTCGATCACGAGCAGCGGACGCAACAAAAGCCCGGGGATTGCGAATTTATATCTGGCCACGAAGGATAACAGCAGCGCGGTTTACACCTATTCCTACACGGACAGCAAAGGAAAAGAGATTAAGATTGAAACATCTACCGGCGGAAGCGTGAAGCCAGAGGGCACCTTCTATTCCCGGTCGACCGATACAAGCGGCGGCGGATCGAGACTGAATGCTTTGACGGCCGCCTGCAAGAGCTTTGCCGATGCCGTTGCAGAGAAGGCTGCTGCCGCAGAGGGCAAGGAGGCGGTGGATCACAGGATTGCCGTGGTGGGCTTTAACAGGACTGCCTCGCTCTACATAGGAAACAAAACGAGCACGGATTACAAGAACGCGTTTCAGGATATGAGCACGGTCGCAGGAAAGAACAACGTAGCGGCATCGATCGATGCGCTGGGAACTGGTACGGGGACCAATGCAGATAAGGGCATGGAGCTGGCCAATACCATTTTCAATGAAAATCCTGTTTCAGAGGGCGCGACCAGAAACCGCGTAGTGATCTTCTTCACAGACGGTGCACCGGGAACGAGCGGTTCAAATAATTTCGATGTAGGAGTGGCAGATAACACAATCACTGCAGCGAAAACATCTCGTGATAACCATGGAGCAACGGTGTATTCCATCGCGGTGATCGCTGGGGCAGATCCGGAAAGCGCAGGGGCAAGGCCCGAAGAGAGCGGTGAGGCAATTTCAGATATGATCAACTGGTATCTGCAGAATGTCTCGAGCAATAAGGATGGGAAACCGCAGAAGCCAAGCTATTATCTGGCAGCATCGGATGCGGATGATCTGAAGAATATTTTCGAACAGATTGCTGAGCAGACCAGTGAAGGCGGTTCTGAATCCAAGCTGAACAGCAGTGCAGTAGTAAAGGACATCATGTCGCCGTACTTCACGCTGCCGGCGGGGACCTCGGCCAGCGATATTTCCATCAAAACCTATAAATGTGTAGATGATGCTGAAAGCTCCACAGGCTATGGCTTTAAAGGCGAGGATGCTGGAACCGGCGGGGCATCGGCCAGCATTGATGCAGACGGAAATGTCAGTGTGACCGGCTTTGATTTCTCAGAGAAATGGTGCGGCTTTGAAACATCCACGGAGGGAGTTCGCAAGGTGCGCGAGGGAGGCTATAAGCTGGTCATCTCCTTCAAGGTGCAGCCGAAGGACGGCTTCCTCGGCGGCAACAACGTGCCGACCAACGGTGACACCTCCGGCATCTATGAGAACAAAGAGGCGGAGACCGCGGTGGAGAATTTCGCGGTACCAAAGGCCAATGTGACCATCGGCGATGTTGCTGTGACGGCCAAGGAGAAGAATGTCTATTTGCTGGGCAGCGTCACAAAGGACCAGCTTCTGAGCGGCGCGACCGTTACGGTAGGCGCGGATGCGCGGGGAGAGGGCGGCATCGAGCTGGATCTTTCCAAGGCAGGCGATGAGGAAAATCCCTATGGCCTGGAGAAATGGCAGAGCGATTACGTGAACATCACCGTCACCATCAAGGACGAGAACGGCAATGAGATTTCGGAGAGCGATCTGAAGAATCTGACGGAAGATAAGAACTACCAAATTGAGGTAACGATCAGCCCGAAGAAAGAGACAGAGAGTGAGTCCGTTGGCCCGGAGGTGAGCAGCAAGAGCAACAGCGAAACAAAGGGAAATCCGGTCATCAACGTCTTCCGGCCGCAGCTGACCTTCAAGGATGGCACCGCATATTACGGTGAGGCGGCGTGGAAGCCGGAGCAGTATGGCACGAACTGCAAGGTCGGTGAAACCGTCTGGAAGCATGGGGAAACATCCTCTACCGATACGGGCGTTGAGATGATTCAGTACTCAGAGACAGAGAAGATTCCGCCCCTGTCCATCACGTACACCCCGGACAGCGCAAAGCTCTATGACAGGGGAACGAAATTCGGCAAGTCGGATGTGCCGGTGAAGGCAGAGACGAAGATCGGCAATACGGATGTAATGCAGTACACGACCTTTGTGCACAATGCCTGCCCGGCGGGCTCCGGCTGCAGCTGGACGGATCCGAGCACGGCCGGTGATCCCGCCTTCCTGGTGCACTGCAGGACCTGCACGCTGACGGTTACAAAGGAGGGAGACAGTCCGTTGGACAACGGCTCCTATGTCTTCACGGTCAAGAAGGACGGTGAGCCGTACTCCGAGGTTTCCATCCAGAGCAATGGCAGCCAGACACTTTATGAGCTTCCGGTCGGCACCTACACCATCGAGGAGAATACCGGCTGGAGCTGGCGGTACCTGACAGTGAAATACGACAGATGTGCTACGCTGAGTGCCACGGACGCAGGCAGCAGCGGCACCATCACCTGGACGAACACCAGAAAAAAGGTTAGGTGGCTCGATGGTTACAGCGCGATCGTGCGGAATGTTTTCGGAGTCGGGAGCAGCGGTTCGGCCGGCGGCGCGGAGACGAAATAAGGAGTGAGGCGGATGATGGATCGGGAGAGAGAGAACAGACAGGCCGCGGCCCTGCCTCATAAGGAGGCGGGCGCCCGCAGCCGCATGATCATGATGATTGCAGCCGCAGCGCTTCTGCTGACGATGGCGGTCGGCGGCACAATGGCGTGGCTGAATGCCAAGGATAAGCCGATTACGAACACCTTCCAGTCCTCAAAGGTAGACTGCGAGGTGAGGGAAACCTATGACGAGAGGACGAACACGAAGTCGAACGTGAACGTGAAGAACACCGGCGACACGAGCGCGTACATCCGGGTGAAGCTGGTGACCTATCGGACCAATGATAAGGGCGAGCACATCGGCGGCACGGTGACGATTCCGGATTTCACACTGGGAGAGAACTGGGTGCGTTATGTGGATGGATATTATTACTACACCCTTCCGGTGGAGGCAGGCGGATCACCTGCGGCGAATCTGACAGACAGCCTGAAGCTGGAGACAGGGTATGACGATGTGGACGGCGGACATCAGGCGCTGGATGTGATGGCAGAGGCCATCCAGAGCGAGCCGGCCAAGGCGGTCGGTGAGGCCTGGGGAGTTGTCATTAAAGAGGGCAGCGTGAGTGAATACACGCCCGCACAGGGATAAGGGGGAGGATGAGAGCATGAAGAAGATAAGGAAAGCCATTCTCTCACTGGCGCTGCTGCTGGTGATGGCAGCGGGCCAGCTCACCTATGCCAGTGCTGCAGCGGTCACGGATACAGAAACGGATCCGTCGAAGGTCGGAAAGTCCTCCTTCACCTATGAGGGGCAGGCGAGCGGAATGGAATTCGAGCCGGGCAGCGAATATTCGACGAAGGACATGTTCCATTTCAAGGATGTCATGCCCGGAGATGAGTGGACGGAGGAGATCACCTTCACGAATGCCGCGTCGGACTGCGGCTACGTCAACCTTTACATGGGGGCGGAGCTTCCGGCGAGGGATGACAAAAAGATGCCTGAGGACGATTTCACTCAGGAGGGCGAGGAATTCTTGAAACGTCGCGGCGAGACAGCGGAGAAGGAGCTGGCCTTTCTGAAGCAGCTCACAATGACCGTCACGAACAAGGACACCAAGGAAGTGATTTTCGAGGGACGGGCGAGCCAGTTTGCGGACGGTGACAAGCTTGGAACAAAAAAGCTCCTCGGGACCTTCCGGCAGGGTGAGACGGCAACGCTTGTGGTGACGCTGTCGGTTCCGATGGAAATGGACAAAACCTTTGCGGACTATCTTGGCAGGATCCGGTGGGTTTTCCGCGTGGAGGCTTACCAGGAGAGTCAGCTTTCCGTGCGGAAGGTCTGGTCCGACGGGAACGGCAGCCATGCCAACGAGAAGGTGACGGTCAACCTTCTGAAGGACGGCGTGGTGGAGAGAAGTGCGGAGCTGAGCGCTGCCAACGGCTGGGCTTATACCTTTGACCGTCTGGTCGAGCAGCACACCTGGACCGTGGAGGAGGCTTCGGTGCCGTCCGGCTACACCGTGAGCTACCGGACGACCGGGAACGAGGTGACCATCACCAATACGAAGAACGAGCCGCACAATCCGGGCGGCACGCCGGAGACACCTGCGCCTGCGGCTGAGACACCTGTGCCTGCGGCGAAGAAGACCGTGGAGGTCACGGCGAAGAAGGTCTGGGGGAGTGAGCTGCTGACCACCCATCCGGATGCGGTGGTTGCCTCTCTTTATAACGGAGAGAAGCTGTACGCGCAGGTTTATCTGAACGCGGAGAATGACTGGACCTACACCTGGAAGAATCTGGACGCCAAGGGCAACTGGCTGGTGACCGAGGCCTGCATTCCCTACGGTTATGTGCCTTCCTATGAGTGGGACGGGAAGGTGATGACCATCACGAATACGAGGGTGCAGACGGCGCCGACACCGGGAAATGTTGCGAAGCTGATCCAGACGGGACAGCTGAACTGGCCGGTCTGGGTGCTGGGCGGAGCCGGTGTGGTGCTGCTGGCACTGGGTGCAGTGCTGGTGTGCCGCAAATCGAATCACAGAGCAGGTCGATAAAAGAGATCGATAAGACAGCATGGGAAGAAAACTTGGATGGATGATCATCGCGGCGGGGACAGCTCTGATCCTGGCCGCGATGTTCTTTTTATGGCACAACCGGCAGGAGGATGACCGGGCAGGGGCGGCCTCGGAGAGCCTTGTGGAGAGAATCGAGGCGTCCATGGGAGCGGAGGAAGCTGCCGGGGAGCAGGCGGCTGAGGAGGACGGGATGACGGTCGTCATGCTGGACGGATACGCGTACATCGGCTGCGTGGAGATCCCCGCCATCGACCGCAGGCTTCCGGTGATGGCGGACTGGAGCTATCAGCAGCTGCAGCTCTCGCCCTGCCGGCAGTTCGGATCCGTGGAGGGCAACGATCTTGTGATCGCGGCGCACAACTACGACAGTCATTTCGGACGGCTGAAGGAGCTCACCGAGGGAGCGGAGGTTCTTTTCACCGATATGGAAGGAAACGTGACAGTCTACACCGTTGCAAGGGTGGCAGTGCTGCAGCCGGACGAGGTGGATGCCGTGCGGGAGAGCGGGCACGATCTGGTGCTCTACACCTGCACCAAGGGCGGTAAGACAAGGGTGGCTGTGTTCTGCAACCGGGCGGAAGGCGGCGGAGCCGGGGAAACGGCGGCTTCTCTGCCCTGACGGATTCTGGCTTTGCCGGAGAGGATGCGCACGCGAACGGAGATGCAGGTGGTTTTTTCGGGAGTCAGCGCTGTCCCGGGAGCCGGGCGGCCAATGTGCCTCCTGCATGCGCGGAAGGAGGAGAGATGCGGACGGGAGTGAAGAAAAGGGATAAGGTCACGGACATCACCTTCAACGAGGCGGATGCGACGATTCTGGTGCGTACCTACAACAGCGACCTGAAAAACCGGCTGAAGGCGTATGCCGCGCAGTACGGTGAGGAGTGCCGCCAGATCGGTGCGGATCCGGAGACGGGCTGCATGGAATTCGAGATCCGGAAAGGGCGGCTGTCCTTTCGCCTCACGGCGCCCTACAGCGAGGAGCGCCGGCAGAAATCCAGCGAGATGGCCAGGACCAGTGAGCTGGTGGCGGGCTACGGCAAGGAGTGACGCAGTTCCCAGGGCTGCGGGCTTAATAGATACCTTTTTTCGCTCTGCCCTGCTATAATGAAGGCAGTTGCATAGCTTTCGTGCAGACGCTTCCGGCGGCTGCACAGTTCTAGGG
>CAVKMX010000033.1:522-20030 GCA_963657295.1 Clostridium sp. CAG:302 | reverse complement strand
GGATGATCATGAAGATGAGTCCCATGGGAATCAGGACAACGAGAAAACAGATGCAGAACTGCGTCCGAAGACTGTATCGCTTTAGAAAATTCATCTCAAACACCTGCCCGGATACTTTGGTTTCATGGGGATGCCGGGGAACGCCCGGCGAGAGCATGCTCCTGGTTCACTGCAGTTCAAGCATAGTCAATCGTGAATATGCCTGCAAGCAGTCAATTCACGCTGCAATGTGGCAGGTGCGAAACAGATACGTGTATAGTAAGCAGGTGCCGATCGGCGGCATCTTAAAACCGGAGCACCGGAGGGTGCCCTGAAAGAGAGGGAGAAATGACCATACAGGACTATCGCAGCTACAACACGGACGCAGAGGACTCGCTGGTGAAGGAGGCCGCTGCCGTCCTCCGCAGAGGCGAGGGCAGAGAGTACAAAGCGGGCGGCGCGTGGATCTATGACAACGAGATCGGGAAGGTCACCGGCTCGTTTGAGGACGGAGACATCCTCCGCGTGGAGGATTTCGACGGGTATTTCCTCGGCTACGGCTTCATCAATACGCATTCTGCCATCCGGATCCGGATGCTGGCCCGGAAAAGGGAGCACATCATCACGCCGGCCTTTCTGAAGGAGCGGGTACGGGCCGCGTGGAATTACCGGAAGAGCGTGGCAGACACATCCTCCTGCCGTGTCATCTTCGGCGAAGCGGATTTTCTGCCGGGGCTCACGGTGGATAAATACGAGGACGTCCTGGTGGTGGAATCTCTGGCCCTGGGTATCGAGAAGCTCAAGGACCTGCTGCTGGCGGCGCTGGTGCAGATCCTGGAGGAGGACGGCATCCGGATCCGCGGGATCTATGAGAGAAGCGATGCCAAGGTCCGGGAGAAGGAGGGGATGGAGCGCCGGAGCGGCTTTCTGTCCGAGCCGTTTGACACCAACGTGGCGATCACGGAGAACGGTGTGCACTACATCGTAGACGTGAAGGACGGACAGAAAACCGGCTTTTTCCTGGATCAGAAATGGAACCGGCGTGCCATTTGGCCGATCTGCAGGGGGAGCGAAGTGCTGGACTGCTTCACCCACACCGGCTCCTTTGGTCTGAATGCAGCGGCGGCAGGAGCCGCACACATAACCTCCATCGACGCCTCGGAGCTCGCCATCCGTCAGGCACAGGCGAATGCACGCCTCAATGGATTCGAGGACCGTATTGATTATGTGGTTGGGGATGTCTTTGATTTCCTGCCGGCACAGCGGAAGGAAGGGAAGCAATATGATGTGGTCATTCTGGACCCGCCGGCCTTTACCAAATCGAGAAGCTCGGTGAAGGCGGCAATCGCCGGATATCGCGAGATCAACCGGCAGGGACTCCTGCTCGTGAAGGACGGAGGGTACCTCGCCACCTGCTCCTGTTCGCACTTCATGACGGCAGAGCTGTTCCGGCAGGCCATTCAGCAGGCAGCCCGCGATGCCCACCGGCGGCTGCGGCAGGTGGAATTCCGCCAGCAGGGAATGGATCACCCCATTCTGTGGGCAAATGACGCGTCGTATTATCTCAAGTTCTACATCTTCCAGGCGGTCGAGGAGAAGTGAACAGGAGGCAGGTGCTAAACGGGCGCAAACAGAGTACAATAGCACCAGCAGTCTATTCACAGCACAGAAGGACGAGACAACATGAATCAACAAAAGACAGCGATTCTCATCGATTCCGGCTGCGACATCCCGGAGAAGCTCAGGGAGCGATACGGCATCGAGATTCTGCCGCTGCGCGTGATTTATCCGGAGAAGGATTACCAGGACAGCGTCGACATCAACCCCACGATGATTTACCAGAGGTTCCCGGACGAGATTCCGACAACCTCCACGCCGTCCATCGCCGAGGTGCATGACAAGCTGGATGAGCTGCGGGATCAGGGATATGAGAACGTGATCGCCGTCACCATTTCGAGCAATCTGTCCGGCACCTACAACACCGTCCGGCTGGTGGCCTCGGAATATGAGGAGATGAACGTCTTCGTATTCGACACGAAGTGCATCTCCAGCGGGAGCGGTCTGTACGCGATCTGGGCCGCGGTGCGCCTGCAGAAGGGGGACTCCTTCGAGGAGCTCTGTCGGAAGCTGCCGGACAAGCTCGGGGACGCGCAGGTCTTCTTCTACATGGACACGCTGAAATATCTGCAGAGAGGCGGCCGCATCGGGCGCGTTGCCGGCACCATCGGGGAGGCCCTGAAGCTCAAGCCCATCATCTCCTGTGATGAGAACGGCATCTACTATACGGTGGCGAAGATCCGCGGTGCGAAAATGGGGAAGCTCCGCCTGGCAGAAGAGGTGATCCGATACAGCTTCGGACACAAGACCTGGATGATGGTCAAGGAGGGAGATGCCCACGCAGAGGCCCTGGCGATGCGGGATCTTCTGGAGGAGCATGAAAAGCTGGTGGAGAAGCAGATCCTTTCCGTGGATCAGATCACGGCGACGCTGGCGCTGAATACCGGTCCCGGCCTGGTGGGAGTTGCCGTTCTGAGAGAGCCGGAGGAATAGGGAACGCTGATTGCGTGCGTGCGGCCCGGAAGGGGGACGGACACACGCCGCGCCGGAGGGCTTCCGGCAGCATTCACAGGGGCAGAGTGTTTCGGAGGGTTGAATGATGACACAGAAGGAAATGGTACTGCAGGCATTTGAAAAGGCATTCGGAGACACGAAGGACGTACGGATCTTCTTTGCACCGGGCCGCGTGAATCTGATCGGTGAGCACACCGATTACAACGGCGGCCATGTTTTCCCCTGTGCGATCAGCCTCGGCACCTATGCGGCGGTCCGGAGGCGGGAGGATGCCGTCATGCGCTTTTATTCCGCCAATTTTGAACGCGCAGGCGTGATTGCCACCTCCCTGGAGGAGCTGACGCCCTCGAAGGAGGCCGGCTGGACCAATTATCCCAAGGGCGTGGTCTGGGCCTTCGGACAAAAGGGACATCCGATTGCAGGCGGGTTTGACATGGCCATTTACGGAGACATTCCCAACGGCTCCGGGCTGTCCTCCTCTGCGTCGCTGGAGGTGGTGACCGGAGCGGCGCTGCGGGCCCTCTTCGGCATGGAGAAGGAGCTGACGAATCAGGATCTGGCCCTGATCGGGCAGTTCTCGGAGAACGAATACAACGGCATGAAGTGCGGCATTATGGATCAGTTCGCCTCGGCCATGGGCAAGGCGGGCAACGCGATCTTCCTGGACACCAATACGCTGGACTTCGAATATGCGCCGATTCAGCTGCAGGGAATGAAGCTGATGGTCACCAACACGAACAAGAAGCACAGCCTGGTGGATTCTGAGTACAATCTCCGAAGAGAGCAATGCGCAAGGGCACTGGCTGCGCTCCGTACGAAGCTGGACATTCAGACGCTGGGTGATCTCTCCATCGAGGAATACGAGGCGAACAAGGAGCTGATTGACGATGAGGTGTGCCGCCGCCGTGCGAAGCACGCCGTCTATGAGAACCAGCGGACCATCGAGGCCGTGGCGGCCCTGAAGGCGGGAGATGTGGAGCGCTTCGGTGAGCTGATGAATGCCTCCCACGTCTCCCTGCGGGATGACTATGAGACCTCCTGTCCGGAGGCGGATCTCCTGGCAGAGGAGGCCTGGAAGCTGCCGGGGGTTCTGGGCTCCCGCATTACCGGCGGCGGCTTCGGCGGCTGCACCGTCAGCATTGTGAAGGACGAGGCCGTGGAGGAATTCCGGAGAACGCTGGGAGAGGTGTATCTGGAGAGGATCGGCTATCCTGCCTCCTTCTATCTGCTGGAAATCGGCGGCGGCCCGGCGGAGCTGTAGGACGCGGAACGGCGGCGGATCGGAGCAGGCACCGACAGACGAACAGAAACGAAGAGAGACGGAAGGACGGCAGCAATGGAATTGTTCACGGCAATTGTTCCCTGCTATAACGAAGAGGAGAACGTTGAGTATTTCTATCAGGAATTCATGAAGAATGAGCCGTTCTTCCGGGAGCACGGGCTGGAGTTCGAGCTTCTGTATGTGGACGACGGCTCTGCGGACCAGACGGCTTCCCGGGTTAAGAATCTGCGGGAGAGGGATCCGAGGGTGCATCTGGTGTCGTTTTCCCGGAATTTCGGCAAGGAGGCGGCAATGTACGCCGGCCTGGAGCATGCGAAGGGCGATTACGTGGCGGTGATGGATGCCGACCTGCAGGATCCGCCCTCGCTCCTGCCGGAGATGTTCGGCTTTCTCTGGAACGGCTACGATCAGGCGGCGACCCGCCGGGTGACGAGAAAGGGAGAGCCGCCGATCCGATCGTTTTTCGCCAGACAGTTCTACAAGCTGATCAACCGCTTCTCCAAAACCGAGATCGTGGACGGCGCCCGGGATTTCCGCCTGATGAAGCGGTGTGTGGTGGATGCCATCCTGTCTGTAAGGGAATACAACCGGTTTTCAAAGGGAATCTTCGAATGGGTCGGTTTCCGGACCCGGTGGATTGAGTTCGAGAATGTGGAGCGCAGGTACGGCGAGACGAAGTGGTCCTTCTGGAAGCTGTTCGTTTATGCACTGGACGGTATTGTGGCCTATTCCACGGTGCCGCTGGCCATCGCGGCCCTGGCGGGAATGCTGTTCTGCGCCATTGCCTTCCTGATGATCGTGTTCGTCATTGTGCGCAAGCTCGTGATGGGGGATCCAACCAGCGGCTGGCCGAGCCTTGTGTGCATCATTCTCATGGTCAGCGGCATTCAGCTGCTGTGCCTCGGCGTCATCGGACAGTATCTGTCCAAAACCTATCTGGAGGTGAAGGGACGCCCGATTTATTTAGCAAAGGAAGTGCTGGAGTAATATTGATATGGCTTCAAGTATGGAATCCAAGTCGAAGAGAAGACAATCTCTGCGCCGCGTGGCCACACTGGAAATGCCGCTGGCCGGATTGCTGATTCAGACACTGATTTATGCCTGGCTGTGGTTTAATGTTTACTATCCGCTGGTCCGGCTGCGGCTGAAGTTCTACCGGAAAGGGCATCTGCTGGTGCTGCTCCTGTATTTCGTTCTGCTCCTGTTCCTGACCAAAACCTACGGCGGCATGGACGTGGGTTATCAGAAGCCCTTTGACGTCTGCCTGTCACAGATTTTCGCTCTCCTTCTGGTCAATGTATTTACGTATCTGCAGGATTCTCTGCTGCGGAACTGGATGCTGCCCGTTGGGGAGGCCCTGCTGGTCACGCTGGTTCAGATCGGCATTGCCGTTCTGTGGATCCTGATCTCCGATTGGGTGTATCACCGGGTCTTTCCGCCGATGAAGCTGCTGCTGATTCACGGGACGAGATCCATCGATTCCATTCTGCGCAAGTTCGCGAGCAGGCCGGAGAAATATGAGATCACGGATACCATCTCCGTGGAGGAGGATCCGGAGGTCATCCGGAAGCGGATTCTGGATTCCGGACACCGCGCGGTGGTGCTGTGGGACATTCCCACACCGGAGCGGAATGAGCTGATCAAATTCTGCTATGCCAACGGCGTGCGGCAGTACATGATGCCCAAGATCCCGGATGTCCTCATCAAGGGCTCGGTGCAGCTGCATCTGTTCGATACTCCCATTTACCTGACACGGGAATATCCGCTGAGCTTCTCGGAGAGATTCTGCAAGCGGGCCATTGATATCGTGTGTTCGCTCATTCTGCTGATTCTGACGTCTCCCTTCTTCCTTGTCACCGCGATTCTCATCCGGAGCTATGATCACGGACCGGTGTTCTACCGGCAGGTTCGCTGCACCCTGAACCAGAAGGAATTCCGGATCATCAAGTTCCGCAGCATGAAGGTGGATGCGGAAAAGGACGGCGTGGCGCGGCTGGCTTCGGAGAACGATGACCGGATTACGCCCATCGGTCATTTCATCCGGGCGGTCCGCATCGACGAGCTGCCGCAGCTGATCAACATTCTGAAGGGCGAGATGTCCTTCATCGGACCAAGGCCCGAGCGTCCGGAGATCATTGCGCAGTATGTGCAGGAGATGCCGCATGAAGGTGAAGGCAGGCCTTGCGGGCTATGCACAGGTGTACGGCAAGTACAATACAACCCCTTATGACAAGCTGAAGCTGGACCTGACCTACATCCAGAATTATTCCATCGGACTGGATCTGAAGCTGATGCTGCTGACCCTCAAAATCCTGCTGACGCCGGAGGCAACGGAGGGCGTGGCAGAGGGACAGGTGACGGCGATGGGAGAGAGGGAGAAGGACGTCTGAACGGGCTGCGGATGCAGGAGACTGCCGCTTTCATCCGCAGTTTCCAGGAATACGGAGGAGCCGGGACAGACGGAGGACAGAAATGACGGAGAAATGTTTGATTCCTCATGAAGAGGAGGAGATAAACCGCAGGAGTCTGTGGCTGCGGCTGGTTCGGGAGCTGTGGCTGGTTCCGGCGGCCGCAGCCGCCGGCGCGCTGCTGGCCGCCCTGCTGTACATGGGAATCTGGCTGAATGTGTCCGGCCAGCGTCAGTACCGGCAGACCTCCAAATTCTACCTGACCTTCGGTCAGGATGAGGCAGGCAATCCGCAGGATTATTACAACGCCTATACGTGGAATGACCTGCTGTTCTCCATCCCTGCCATTTACCAGGTCATTGATGCCGAGCTGCCGGAGAATGTGACGATGGAGACCGCCCGGGAGGACGTGGAGGCGCTGATTCTCTCGGATGTCCGCGTGCTGACCATTCAGGTGACGGATGCGGATGCACAGACCGTGCAGGCACTGACCAATGCGGTGCAGGATGCGCTGGTGCGCTACGGGAGCAATGCAGAGGAGTTCCGCAGGATCGAGTTCCTCTCCTCGGACGAGGTGACGCCGGTGGTGGTCACGGACCGCACCCGGAGCGCGGTGGTGCTGGGGATTCTCCTCGGAACCCTGGCCGGGGCAGCCTTCCTGTGGCTGCGGGAGGTGCTGAACGACGGCGTCTGCACCCCGGAGGAGGCTGCGGCACGGTATCATCGCCCGGTGCTCCTGACGCTGGGAGAAGAGAGGGCCGGGCGCGGCCTCCCGGAGTTTCTGGAGAGGGAGAACTGCGCTTTTGCCGGGAGGAACAGGGAAAAGGCGGCTCTGCGCGGGGAGGCGGCTCCTGCGCTGCGGCTGGTCGGAGCGGATGCAGCTCTGGTGCAGCAGACAGCGGAGCGGCTGATGGAGAGATGTGGGCTCCGCGCAGAGGCCGTGTCTGCCGGGGAGCTTCTTGCAGAAGAGTCTTATACCGAAGAAACTTCTGCAGAGGAGCCTTCTGAAGAAAAGCCTTCTGAGGAGAAGCCTTCTGAGGAGAAGCCTTCTGCAGAGGGGCTTCGCGCCGGGAAGCGGACGGGTGCGGGGCAGGAGCTGCTGCTCGTTGTCCCCTTCGGCCGCAGGAATGACACCGGTACAGAGCATCTCGCCGTACAGCTGCAGGCAAGAGGCTGCACCGTCAGCGGACTGGTGCTGGCCGGGGCGGATCCGGTTTTCCTGCAGCGCTATTATGGGCCCGGACAGGAGCCGTCAGGAAAGCATCTATGAATGACCAGATCGTATACAATCGAATTGATGAGGCGGAGAAGGACCCGGCGACCGGCCGGCTGAACCGTCCGCAGCTGGAGGTCCTGGTGGCCGCGCTGCAGGAGAACGACATTACGCTGGCGGAGCGCATGAATCTCTCCACGGAGGCGATCATCTGCAACCAGTGCCAGGAGGTTTCCTATCGGGAATTCCGGCGCAGGAACCGCCGGATCCGCACGCTTTCCTTCAATGAGCGGGGGGTCGGGCGCAACCGCAACAACGCACTCATGCGGGCCGATGCGGATTATATCCTGTTCGCGGATGAGGACATCGTCTACGACGATGACTATGAGGAGTGCATCCTGCACGCCTTCGGGGAGCATCCGGAGGCAGATATTCTGATGTTCAATGTCCGTGCGGTGGACGGGCGCAGAACCTACGAGAACCGGAGAGTGAAGCGGGTCCGCTGGTACAACTACGGCCGATATCCGACCTACGCCATGGCGGGAAGGCTGGTGAGCCTGCGGAAGGCCAACGTCTGGTTCTCCCTGCTCTTCGGCGGCGGTGCGGCGTACTCCAACGGAGAGGACAGTCTCTTCCTTCATGACTGTCTGCAGAAGGGGCTGAAGATCTTGGCGGTTCCCGTGGAAATCGGCCACGAGGCGGCGCGGGAGGACAACGCTTCGACCTGGTTCTGCGGCTACAACGAGAAATTTTTCTATGATCGGGGTGTCCTGTACCATTATCTGTACGGACCGCTGGAGAGAATTCTGGCGCTGCGCTTTGTGCTGCGGCATCGGAAAACCATGTGCAGAGAGATTCCGCCGGGGAAGGCCTATCGGATCATGTGCAGGGGAATGCGGGAGGCATAATTGTTCCTATATATCGGCATGGCGGCGGCTGCGGCGGCAGCTGCAGCGATTGTGAACAGGGAGGAGGGTCTGCCCTCCGGATCGAGGGGAGGTCTGCTGCGAAGGTCCTGCCTCGTTCTCGTTGCCTTGATTCTCATTGTGCCGGCCGTGCTGCGTCAGGAGACCGGCAACGATTATCTGCGGTACGTGGAATTCTTTCATCTGGCCTCCATCGATGCCTATGTTCCGACGGAGCCGGGCTTCAATCTGCTGGCAAAGGCGGTCTATGCGCTGTGCGGCTACGAGAATTACCTGCTGATCTTCGGCATCTATGCCGTCCTGACGGTTCTGCTGATGCTGGCCGCTCTGCGGCAGCAGGCAGAGAGCTTTGCCTTTTCTTTTTTTCTCTTCATGATGTTCGGCTACTATTACCAGAGCTACAACACCATGCGGTATTATCTGGCACTGTCCATTGCGCTGGCTGCGATGACCTGTCTCTTAAGGCGGCGGATTCCGGCCTTTGTGCTGCTGATCCTGACGGCGTCCCTGTTCCATAAATCGGCGCTGGCCGCTCTCCTTTTGTATCCGCTGGCCGCGCACCGGTGGCGCCGCGTGCATGGGGTGCTGGCAGTCGGACTCGGCGCTGCGGTGCTGGTGCTGCACGAAAGGGTGCTGCAGCTGCTGGTTGCTCTGTATCCGTCCTGGGAGGGGACAAAGGATCTGGCGGCGGGGACCAGTGTGTCCTGGGTGAACATTCTCCGGTGCGGCGCGGTGCTGGTGCTGGCAGGGCTGGTGAGACATTGGAGCAGAGAAACCGCGGACGGGGGAAGGAACCTCGGAGACGGGAGCCGGCACGCAGAGGCGTGCGGCACACCTGACAGGGAAGGCAGCGCGATGCGGTGCACGGAACGGGAGAGCTTCCGGCAGCGGCAGCTGCGGATGTACATCAACGGGAATTTCCTCGCACTCCTTGTCCACATCTTCGGCTGGTTCATTCCGGAGGTGTCCCGCCTCTGCTATTACCTGACCTTTACACAGGTTTTCCTCTTCCCCATGCTGCTGCGAAGGATTCCGGAGGAGAAGACGGGGGAGGACGGTGCAGCGAAGCGGCCGCTGCGGCAGCGCTGCAGCCGAAGGAGGGTGCTGACGATGCTCGTGATTGCAGCGGCGGTTATGTATTACCTTCTGTTCCTCCGGACAGCCTACCGGGACACCATCAAGATTCTGCCCTATAAGAGCTTCCTGTTCCATGAGCTGAACCAGACGCCGTCGGGAAGCGTGGGATAAGGGAAATGCGATGAACACACCATTATTCAGCATCATCACACCCAGCTTTCAGGCAGGGGAGAAGCTGGCGGAGACCGTCAGGAGCGTTCTGGCACAGAGCTTTGACGATTATGAGGTGATCGTCAAGGATGCGGGCTCGACGGACGGCAGCATAGAGAATCTCCCGGGAAGCCGCCGGATCCGTCTGATCCGGTGCGCGGATCAGGGAATTTACGACGGCATGAATCAGGCGATTCTTGCGGCCAGAGGAGAATATCTGTATTTCCTGAACTGCGGGGACCGGCTGCACGATGAGCAGGTGCTGCAGCGCGTGGCGGAGAGCATCGAGGCGGCAAGGCAGGCCGGAGGGAGCGGGAAAAGAGCGGAGTGTATTTTCTACGGGGATGTGCTGGAGGAGAAGACCGGGCAGCGGGTGAATGCCAAACCGGTCATGACCCGTTTCGCCATGTACCGGAACCTTCCGTGCCATCAGGCGTGCATCTACAGCCGGGAGCTGTTTCAGAAGCGCCGGTTCGATATCAGGTATGCGGTGCGGGCGGATTATGAGCACTTTCTCTGGAGCGTGCTGGAGGAAGGAGCGGAGACGGTCGCCATGGACCTGGTGGTGGCGGATTATGAGGGCGGCGGCTTCTCGGAGACAAAGGAGAACCGCAGGAGGTCGGCGGCAGAGCATCGGGAGATTACGTCCCGGTATTATACGAAAAAGGAGCTGGCATGCTACCGCGCAGCCATGGTGCTGAGCCTGCAGCCGCTGCGGGAGAAGCTGTCCTCCTGGAGGGTGACGGCGGGAATCTATGACCGGCTGAAAAACGCCGTTTACCGGAAGAGGAAGAATTGATCTGCCGGGCAGAGCGCGGGACCTGCGGAACCGCGGGCGGGCCTGCGGCACGCAGCCCGGCTTCGAAGGGAAACAGGATACAGGGTAATGAGAGTATTGTGGCTGTGCAACATTATGCTCCCTGCCTTTGCCAGAGCGGAGGGACTGCCGTTCTCGGTTCGGGAAGGGTGGCTTACCGGCTGCTTTCACCGTCTGGTAGCGGAAAAGGTGGAGGCAGGCAAGGATGAAAATTTACTGGAGCTGGGCATCTGTGTGCCGGTTCCGGAGACGCTGGCGGACTGCAGAAGGGAAATTGACGGAGCCGTATTCTATGGATATACAGAGGACCTGAGCACACCGGAAGAATACGATGTGCGGCTGGTGGGGCGCTTTCGTGAGATCCTGAAGGACTTTCAGCCGGACATCGTGCATATTTTCGGCACGGAGTTTCCCCATGCGCTGGCGATGGTCCGTGCCTTCGGCCGGCCGGAGAAGACGCTGGTGGGGATTCAGGGGCTGTGCGGCGCCATCGCAGACGTGTACATGGCGGAGCTCCCTTACCGCGTGCAGCGGGCGAAGACGTTCCGCGACATCGTCCGCAGGGATTCCCTCAAGGATCAGCAGAGGAAATTCCGCCGCCGCGCAGAGAATGAGAGCAAGACGCTGAAGGGAGTTCTGCACATCACGGGGCGCACCGCCTTTGACCGCGAGGGGACTCTGGCCATCCAGCCGGAGGCTGTCTACCATCTGATGAACGAAACGATGCGGCCGGAGTTCTATGAGGGCCGCTGGGATCTGAACGCGGCACGGCCGCACAGCATTTTTCTGAGCCAGGGGGATTATCCGCTGAAGGGTTTCCACTTCGTTCTGCAGGCGCTGCCGAAGATCCTGGAGGAGTTCCCGGATACGGTGGTTTACGTGGCGGGTACCTCCATCATCGGCAATGTGGGAGGACAGATCCCGGAGAAGGAGCTGCCGGAATGTCTGTGGATCACGGCCTACGGCAGATATCTGAAGCAGCTGATCGCAAGGAATCATCTGGAGGAGCACGTGGTGATGCTGGGCTCTCTTTCTGCACAGAAGATGAAGGAAAGGTATCTGAGCAGCCACCTTTTCGTGTGTCCCTCGGTGATCGAGAATTCCCCCAATTCTCTGTGTGAGGCCATGCTGCTGGGGATGCCGGTCATTGCCTCCCGCGTCGGCGGAATTCCGGACCTTGTGCAGAACGGCGAAGAGGGCCTGCTCTTTCCGGTCGGAGACGCGGAGGCGCTGGCGGAGGATGTCTGCAGTCTGTTCAACGATGATCAGTTCGCCTGCAAGCTGGCCAGTGCAGCGCACAAGGAGGCAGTGGTGCGGCACAATCCGCACACCAATTATCTGCGCCTTCTGGAAATTTATCGGAGCCTGACATGACGCCTACGGTGGTATTCGCTGCCAATTACATAAACCATCATCAGATTCCGTTCTGTGAAGCCCTGCTGGAGCAGATCGGGGAGGGCTTTACCTTTGTCCAGCTGCAGGAGATGGAGGAGGAGCGGCGCCTCATGGGGTGGGAGGATCGCTCCGGAGAGCTCCCCTGGGTCCTGAAATGGGAGGAGGACCGGCTGGAGGCACAGCGCGAGATCCTTTCCTGCGACCTCCTCCTCGTGGGCTGGGCCCCCGAGCTGCAGGAGTGGATTGCCAGGAGAATGAAGCTGAACCGCCCGGTGTTCCAGATCAGCGAGAGGATCTACAAGGACGGACGCTGGAAGGCAATTTCGCCCAGAGGACTGGCGGATAAATACCGGCTGTTCACACAGTTCCGGAGGGATCCGTATTTTCTTCTCTGCGCGGGAGCCTATGTGGGCGCGGATTATGAGCTCATCCGTGCGTTTCCCGGGAAAAAATACCGGTGGGGATATTTTCCGCCCCTGCGGGTGTATGAGGGAGACCGGCCGCCCATCCGCCATCGGGGCGCGGGAGACGTGACGGAGCTGGTCTGGGCCGGACGCTTTGTCGGGTTCAAGCATGTGGAGCGGGTCCTGTCTCTGGCGGACCGCCTGCAGAGGGACGGCCGGTCCTTCCTGCTGCATCTGGTGGGAGATGGGACACCTGAGCAGTCGGAGGCCGCCCATCGGTACATTGCGCAGCACGGCCTGGAGGAGAGCGTGATCATGCACGGCTTCTGTCCGCCGGACGCGGTGCGGGAAATCATGGAGCAGAGTGATATCTTCGTGTTCACCAGCGATCACGGCGAGGGCTGGGGGGCCGTTCTGAACGAGGCCATGAACAGCGGCTGTGCGCCGGTGGCAGGGGCAGAGGCCGGTGCGGTCCCGTATCTGATTCAGAACAGCGTGAGCGGCTACATCTATAAGGACGGCGATGAAGAGGATCTGGTGCGCAAGGTGGAACGCCTGATGGACGATACGGAGCTGTGCGAGCGCTTCGCGGAGCTCTCCTATCGCCGGATCCGGAGCCTCTGGAATGCCCGGACGGCGGCGGAGCGGTTCCTGGACTTCGGCGCGGAGGTGCTGGAGGCATGTGAGAAAAGGCGGCTTCATGCGATGGGCGGGAGGAAGGCACCGGCCCTGGATCTGCAGAAGGCCGGCAGTCATCTGCCGATGGAGGGGCCGATGAGTCCGGATCCGTCGCTGAAGCCCTTCCTGCGGATCCCGAAGGCAAGGACAAAGGATTCTCCGGTGGGGGAGCTGCTGTCCGACGATGAATAGGAGAGGCGGCGGTCAGGCTGCAGGCGTGCCGCGGCCGGACAGAGGGAGAGCCGCAGACGGCCTGCGGCACAGACAGAGAGGGGAACGATGCAGGAGCTGATATCGGTGGTGGTGCCGGTCTACAACGCAGAGAAATTCCTGCGCAGGACGGTGGAGAGCATCTGCGCCCAGACCGATGAAAATTATGAAATTATTCTGGTGGATGACGGATCCGCCGATGCCTCGCTTTCCGTCTGCCGGGAGCTGGCGCAGGAGGATGCACGGATCTGTGTGCTGCATCAGGCAAATGCAGGACCCTCCGCGGCAAGAAATGCGGGCGTTCGAAGGGCAAGGGGCGAATACATCAGCTTTGTGGATGCCGACGACTGGATTCATCCGGATATGCTCGCGAATCTGCGGGCCGGAATGGAGGCCATGCGCCGGGAGGGACATACCAATGTCCAGATCCAGATCGGCCGGGAGGAGGCGGATGAGAACGGAGAGGTTCTTCCGCCCGCCATTTATCCGCCGGATGAGGCCGTGCTGATCCCGCCGGTGCTCTTCGTACAGAGCATGCTGCTGTATACGGGGGATGCTTCGCTTTGCACAAAGCTGACACCGCGCAGGATCCTTCTGCAGCATCCCTTTGAGGAGGGAACGCTGGCAGAGGATTTCCGTCTGCTGACGCATCTGGTGGACGTGCTGGATGGGATTTACAGTCTGCCGCAGGTCGGCTACCGGGTGGTGCACCGGCGGGGGAGCGTGACGCGGCGAAAGAGCATAAAGCAGTTCTCGGGTGTCTATATTTCCATTGTGGAGGCCTCGGACTATGTGGAGCAGGTGCTGGTGCCGCGTTATCCCAAGCTTCAGACGGCGGCCCGGCGCTTCGGACTGTACGAGCGTCTGGATTATATGCTCCACGTACCGATCGAGGAGATGAACCGCGGGAACCGGTTCTATATGGATGTTCTGCGTTATCTGCGGGACAACCGCAGCTCCATCCGGGAGAACCCGTATCTGACGAGAAAGAGCCGGGTCTATCTGATGCTCCTGAGTACGGCGCCGGCGACCGTGCGCCGCGTGCACCTGCTCAGCATGCGCCTTCGAGGCATCCGGGGATGAGAGGGCGCCGCGTGCACCTGCTCAGCATGCGTCTTCGAGGCATCCGGAGACGAGAGGGCGCCGAGGAACGCCGGGCACGTGCAGGGAAGGCAGCAGGCGCCGGCAGAGATGATCCGCAATCTGCAAACGGCGGACCTCCGACGGCACTTTTTATATGCGAAAAATAAGAAATGGCGCATGTAATACGAAATGCGTATTGCTGATGCGCAGGGGAGGGGCCTCTTAACAGGTTCTGTCTGGTAAAAAAAGACCCTGCGGCTTATAATGAAGAGCGTTATGTAGATATCTATTTCCAGCAGACAGTGAGGCGCGGCACAGCTGAAACGGCCGCGGGCCTCAAGAGGAAGGCAGATCGTTATGGAGAAGAAGAATCTGGACTGGTCAAATCTTGGCTTCAGTTACATGAAGACCGATAAGCGCTATGTGGCGAACTATAAGGCCGAGGCAGGCAAGTGGGACGAGGGCGCGCTGATTGACGATGACATGATCGTCATGAGTGAGGATGCCGGCGTGCTGCAGTACAGCCAGTCTGTCTTCGAAGGCCTGAAGGCATATACCACCAAGGACGGACACATCGTCACCTTCCGCCCGGACCTGAACGGACAGAGAATGTACGATTCCGCGCTTCGTCTGGAGATGCCGCCTCTTCCGGTGGAGCAGTTCGTGGATTCGATTCATCAGACGGTTGCCGCCAATACGGCCTGGGTTCCGCCCTTCGGCACCGGTGCGTCGCTGTATGTACGGCCCTACATGTTCGGCATCAGCCCGGTCATCGGCGTAAAGCCGGCGGATGATTACCATTACCGCGTGTTCACTACGCCGGTGGGACCGTATTTCAAGGGCGGTGCGAAGCCGATTTATGTCAGAATCACGGATTATGACCGCGCAGCACCGCACGGCACCGGCAACATCAAGGCCGGTCTGAACTATGCAATGAGTCTGCATGCCATTGTGGAGGCCCACAAGGAGGGCTTTGCAGAGAACATTTATCTGGATGCCGCCACCCGGACGAAGATCGAGGAGACCGGCGGCGCCAACATCCTGTTGGTGGATCAGGATGACCGCCTGGTGGTTCCGAAGTCGGATTCCATCCTTCCCTCCATCACGAGACGGAGCCTTGTCTATGTGGCAGAGCATTACCTTGGCATGACCGTGGATGAGCGCCCGGTTTACCTCAAGGAGCTCGAGGAAGG
Source organism: Clostridium sp. CAG:302 (assembly GCA_963657295.1). Taxonomy (GTDB): domain Bacteria; phylum Bacillota; class Clostridia; order Lachnospirales; family Lachnospiraceae; genus CAG-791. The sequence goes on along the minus strand of CAVKMX010000033.1, from coordinate 4,584 downwards.
GAACTTCAAGGAGGTTGGTCTGTGCGGTACCGCAGCCGTCATCAGCCCGATCGGAAAGATTTATGACCACGGCAAGGACATCGAGATTGCCTCCGGCATGGAGGACATCGGCCCCTGGATGAGCAAGCTGCGCACCACGCTGCTGGGCATTCAGGAGGGTGAGCTGGAGGCTCCCGAAGGCTGGATTCACGTGATCGAGTGATGCATTCCGGATAGGAAGAAGGCTTCTCAACAGAAAGACCCCCTGCGCTTCTGCGCAGGGGGTCTTTGTCGGTTTTTACATCCGCTGGGAAATTAAGCAAAGCAAGATTAAAAACAAACTAAAAACAACTTTTTTGCTTTTTTCCGTGCGGTAATCACGATATAATCGTCGTAGGGATTTTGCATCAGTGTACCGATTCGGGAAAAGGAGTCTGATTATGGCACAGGAGAGCAAGGGAATACAGGGTACAGGGATTCATTTCGACGAAGCCCGCAGGATGTTCCGGCTGGATACGGCGCGTACCACCTACATGATGGGGATCAGCGAGGAGGGGTATCTGGGACATCTGTATTACGGACGGCGCGTGGAGCATTACTGCAGCACGGCACCGCTGCGCGGCGGGGAGATCCCGGGGCCGGCGGTGCGGCCGGGAGAGAAGCAGGCATTCCTGTCTGCCTTCCCGTTTGAATATCCGACCGGGGGGATCGGAGATTACCGGGAGAGTGCGCTGGAGGTGCAGGACGGAAAGGGACATACCGCCTGTGAGCTGTTCTATGATTCTCACACCATCGAGGAGGGTAAAAAGGGCCTGACCGGCCTTCCGGCAACCTTTGGAGGAGAGGGCGTATCCACCCTGTCTCTCGTTCTGAAGGATCCGGTGCTGCGCCTGAAGGTAACGCTCCTCTACAGCGTTTTCCCGGAGGAGGATGTCATTGCACGGAGCGTTCTCGTTGAGAACGAGGGGGAGAATTCCCTGCGGCTCGAAAAGGTGCTGAGTGCCTCCTTTGACATGGATGACAAGGATTATGAAATGCTGACGCTGGCCGGCGCATGGGGGAGAGAGCGCAGGATGCAGCAGCGCCGCCTTGCCTACGGCAAGCAGAGCGTCGGCTCCGTGCGCGGCGTGTCCAGTCCGCAGGAACATCCGTTCCTTGCGCTGCTCGGCCGCGGGACGGATCAGAAAAAGGGCGAAGTCTACGCCATGGACTTTGTTTACTCCGGAAATTTCCTGGCCGAGGTGCACAAGGAGCAATATGCCAATGTGCGCATGGTGATGGGAATTCATCCGGACGGCTTCTCCTGGAAGCTTGACGCAGGGGAGGTATTCACGGCACCGGAGGTCCTGATGACCTATTCGTCGGAGGGACTTGGCCGGATGACGCGCAATTATCACGATGTGATCCGCAGACATCTGATCCGCAGCCCGTATAAGGACAGGGAGCGGCCGATCCTCATCAACAACTGGGAGGGGACCTATTTCGACTTTGACGGAGAGAAGCTCTTTAAGATCGCGCAGGATGCGGCGGCCTGCGGCATCGAAATGTTCGTCATGGATGACGGCTGGTTCGGAAACCGCTTTGATGACCGGCGTGCGCTGGGGGACTGGCAGGTCAACGAGGCCAAGCTGGGCGGCACATTGAGGTCCTTTGTGGACCGCATCAAGGGACTGGGACTGAAATTCGGCATCTGGTTCGAACCGGAAATGGTCTGCCCGGATTCGGATCTGTACCGGGCACATCCGGATTTTGCACTGCAGATTCCGGGGCGGGATCCGATGCTGTCGAGGAATCAGCTGGTGCTGGATCTATCCCGGGAGGATGTGCGGGATTACGTCTACGGGATGGTGCACGCAGTGCTTGCAGGCGCCGATGTGGATTACGTGAAATGGGATATGAACCGGTATCTGTCGGACATCGCCGGAGCGCAGCTTCCGGCGGATCGGCAGGGAGAGCTGCTGCACCGGTATGTCCTGGGTGTCTATGCGCTGCAGGAGCGGCTGATCACGGATTTCCCGAACCTGCTCCTGGAGAACTGCTCCTCGGGCGGTGCACGGTTTGACGCGGGCATGCTGTATTACAGCCCGCAGATCTGGACATCAGATGACACGGATGCCGTGGAGAGACTGCGGATTCAGGAGGGGACCGCGCTGATTTATCCGCTTTCGACCATGGGCGCGCATGTGAGCAAGTGCCCGAACGACCAGGTGGGGAGAGTGACGCCCTTTGAGACCAGGGCCAACGTGGCACTGGCCGGAACCTTCGGCTATGAGCTGGATATTTCGAAGCTTTCCGAGGAGGAAAGGGGGCGGATTCCTGCGCAGGCGGCACGGTATCACCGGCTGCATCGGCTGATTGCGGACGGGGATTACTATCGACTTCACTCCTGGGACAACGATGAGCCCTGGGATGCGTGGGAGACGGCAGCCAAGGACGGGAAAAGAGCGCTTCTTACCTATGTACAGGTCATGGGGCGGACATCGCGGCTGAGTCATTTTGTGACGGCGGAGGGCCTGCTCGCATCGCAGGAATACCGGGTGACGAGAATACAGAATGGTGAGGAGACGGTTCTTGAGGAGACCTGGTACGGGGATATCCTCATGAATGTCGGGCTGCCGATGCCGGCGCTGGGGGATGCCTGCAGCTGCCAGTATCTGATCGAGGCCTGCGGCGGGCAGTAGCTGCCGCCCGCAGGAATCGGAACGGAAAGCCCCTGCTTTTTTGTCTTCTCCAGAGTTTGTGCATAACGATCAAAACCATCCTGCTAAATTCGGTGAACACCGACAAAAACAAAACAAGCCTCTCTTCGAGGCTTGTTTTCTATTGTTTAAAGTGTATACTGGAAACAGTTCCGGAAACGATACCGACATCGATACCGGTATCGAAACCAAGAAAACCGGAGAACAATAACAGGTTTTGCAGAGGAACAGAAAAGGAGAGGAAGGAATGAAAAAAAGAGTATTGGCATTTGTTTTGAGTACTGCCATGATCAGTTCAATTCTGGCAGGCTGCGGGAGCAGCGATTCTTCTGCTGCAGACACGAAGGCGACAGATACGGAGTCGACAGAGGCAGCACAGAGCACGGATGCAGCTGCTTCGGAGGCATCGGATGCAGCGTCATCGGAGATTTCCTCCGGAAGAGTGTATCTTCTGAATTTCAAGCCGGAGACGGACGAAGTCTGGCAGAATCTGGCAGATACGTATAACGGACTTGGCGGCAATGTCACGGTGCTTACGGCAGCAGACGGCCAGTATAAGACAACACTGCAGTCCGAGCTTGCAAAGAGTGAGGCACCGACCGTGTTTAATATCGGAAGCTCCACGGATGCACAGACCTATGCAGACTATATTTATGATCTGAAGGATTCTGAGATTTACAAGCATCTGACGGACAAGAGCCTGGCAGTGGAATATGACGGAAAGGTTGCCGGCGTTGCCAATTGCTACGAGGCATACGGCCTTATTTACAACAAGACCATTCTGGCGGATTACTGCACGATGGACAATGCAGTTGTCTCCTCCATTGATGATATCAAAGATCTTGATACCCTGGAAAAGGTGGCGGACGACATCAATTCCCGCATCGATGAGATCAATGAGGCATTCGGAACGGAGCTGACAGAGGCATTTGCATCAGCAGGCCTGGACGATGGCTCCTCCTGGAGATTCTCCGGACACCTTGCCAACATGCCGCTCTACTACGAATTCAAGGATGACGGCCTTGAGGATCTGACCGCGGGAGAGGCTGAAATTAAGGGAACCTATCTGGACAATTATAAGAGAGTATGGGATATGTACGTTCGCGATTCTGCAGCGGATCCGAAGACACTCAACAGCGGTGCACTCAATGCAGAGTCAGAGCTTGGCATGGGAGAAGCTGTTTTCTATCAGAACGGCGACTGGGAATATTCAGCACTTACCAATCCGGACAACGGCTATATTGTAACAGCAGACGATCTGGATATGATGCCGATTTACTTTGGCGTGGATGATGCCAATCAGGGACTCTGCGTTGGTACCGAGAACCACTGGGCTGTCAATGCAAAGTGCAGCCAGGAAGAGATCGATGCAACGCTGGCATTC
>CAVKMX010000033.1:0-512 GCA_963657295.1 Clostridium sp. CAG:302 | reverse complement strand
TTCCTGAACTGGGTGATCACCTCGGATGAGGGACGCGCTGCTCTTGTAAATGATATGGGGCTTTCCTGCCCGTTCGATACCTTTACCGGAGATTATGAGGCGAAGAACCCCTTCGGTGCAAAGGCGAACAAGCTTGCAGCAGACGGAAAGACTTCTGTTGCATGGTCCTTCAATGCAACACCGAATGTGGATGACTGGCGCAAGGACGTTGTCTCTGCTCTGACTGCATACACAGACGGTTCCGGAAAGTGGGACGGCGTTGTTACTGCCTTCGTAGACGGTTGGGCAAATCAGTGGAAGCTGGCGCACGAGGAGTAAGCACTGCGCTGGTATCAGCAGAGGGAGAAGGTTCTGTCATCTGCATCGCATGATGCAGAAGGCAAAAGATTTTTAACAGGTTTAACATTGGGTTACGGCGGGTGAGTGAGCACATCACTCACCCGCTTTTCAAAAGAGGGGCCGGATATGCAAAGATCAATCCGAAAATACTGGTGGCTTTTTGTGCTGCCGAC
>CAVKMX010000032.1:0-20095 GCA_963657295.1 Clostridium sp. CAG:302 | reverse complement strand
GCTGAACAGATATAAAATCATGACTTGACTTTATGTAGCATGCTACACATAATATGTAGCATGCTACATGTAAACTGAAGAGAAGAGGAGGAAGCGTGGAGGACAAATGCGATAAATGTGAAAGGAGCTTTGAAAAAGCACCGCTCGGCTACAAATTCAAGCGGATCAACGAAATGTTCAAGGCGAGAATGAACGAGGATATGAAGCGCAACGGCCTGACCTTTTCTCAGAATGAGATCCTGTTCTATCTGACCAAGAATCAGGATCACGAGGTGAGCCAGCAGGAAATCTGCGATGCGCTGCAGGTGGCGCACCCGACGATCATCGGTCTGATCAACCGGATGGAGGAGAAGGGGCTGGTGGAGCGGACGGTGAATCCCGCGAACCGCAGGAAGCGCTGCATTGTGCTGACGGAAAAGGCGCAGCAGATCATGCTGCAGACAAGAGAGCGGCGGGACCACAATGACCGCCTCATCGTCAGAAATATGTCAGAGGAGGAGCAGAGAACGCTGAACCACCTTCTGACGAGAATCTATGACAACATGCAGGACGAATCGTTCTGGAAGTAAGCTCCCGCGGCCCGTGCGGTCAGGTCAGCAAGACAATGCGGCCGGCCAAAGCAGTCAATTCACGTTGAAATGTGGCAGGAGCGGAACAGACATCAATTTAAGAGGTAGAAGATATGAAAAGGAAAGATTTAAGGAAAAAGGCCGGCACGGCGAAGTCGCTGGCATCGCAGCTGGGGCAGTACAGGACCCTTGCCCTGCTCACGCCCTTCTGCATGCTCGGCGAGGTTGTGGCGGAGATGGTCATCCCCATTCTGATGGGAAGCCTTGTGGACAACGGTGTCTCACTGGGGAATGTCGCCTATGTCCGCGGCACAGGCCTGATCATGCTGGCGGTTGCTGTTTTCGGTCTGTTCTGCGGCTGCGCCGGAGCCTTCACGGGTGCCAGGGCGGGCTCCGGCTTTGCCAAGAATCTGCGGAAGGCGATGTTCGACAACATTCAGAACTTCTCCTTTGCCAACATCGACCGCTTCAGCCCGTCCAGCCTGGTGACGAGGCTGACCACGGATGTGACCAACGTGCAGAACGCGTTTCAGATGCTGATCCGCATGGCCATGCGGGCGCCGGCGATGCTGGTGGTGGCCATGTGCATGTCCTTCATCATCAGCCCCTCGCTGGCCAGCATCTACCTGATCGCCGTTCTCATTCTGGCGGTGTTCCTGTTCTTCATCATGAAGAGCGCGACCAGCTACTTCCAGAAGGTGTTCGAGCGCTACGACGATCTGAACGAGAGCGTGCAGGAAAACGTATCGGCCATCCGGGTGGTCAAGGCCTATGTCCGTGAGGACTACGAGATCACAAGGTTTCAGAAGGCGGCCGCCAACATCTATCTCATGTTCGTACAGGCGGAGCTGAAGGTGTCCTGGACCTCGCCCCTTATGAGCGCCGTGGTCTACATCTGTATCCTCCTGATCAGCTGGGTCGGCGGACACATGGTAATCGCGGAAACCCTGACAACCGGCCAGCTCATGAGCCTTCTGACCTATTGCATGAACATCCTGAGCAGCCTGATGTTCCTGGCCATGATCTTCGTCATGGTGACCATGTCCGAGGCGAGCTGCCGGCGTATTGCCGAGGTCATCAACGAGGAATCCTCGCTGACCAATCCTGAGAATCCGGTGACGGAGGTTGCTGACGGCAGCATCGTTTTCGACCACGTCGGCTTTGCCTACAACAAGGATTCAAAGGAGAGGGTGCTCAAGGACATCAATCTGAACATCCGGTCCGGAGAGGCCATCGGCATCATCGGCGGAACAGGCTCTGCCAAATCCAGTCTGGTGAACCTCATCAGCCGGCTGTATGACGTGACGGAGGGCAGAATCCTTGTGGGCGGTGTCGATGTCCGCGACTACGACATGGATACGCTCCGCAACAAGGTGGCCGTTGTCCTGCAGAAAAACGTCCTCTTCTCCGGCTCCATTCTGGAGAACCTCCGCTGGGGCAATAAGGAGGCGACCGAGGAGGAATGCCGGAGAGCCTGCGAGATTGCCTGTGCGGACGAATTCATTGAAAAGCTGCCGGATGGGTACAACACCCACATCGAGCAGGGCGGCTCCAACGTTTCCGGCGGACAGAAGCAGCGCCTCTGCATTGCCCGGGCTCTTCTCAAGAACCCGAAGGTTCTGATCTTCGATGACTCCACCAGCGCCGTGGATACGGCGACGGACCGCAGAATCCGGGAGGGCCTCAGCCGGTTCATGCCCAGCACGACGAAGCTGGTGATTGCACAGAGAATCTCCTCGGTGCAGGAATGCGACCGCATCATTGTCATGAACGACGGCTGCATTGACGGCATCGGCACTCATGAGGAGCTGCTGGCCGGGAACGAGATTTACCGTGAGGTCTACGAGTCCCAGAACGGTGCCGCAGCGGATGCGGATTTTGATCCGAAAAATTAGATAAGCGTAACGATTCGATCGTGAATTCGTCCGCAGTCAGCCGGTTCCTGCTGAAATCGGCAGATGCGGAACACAGATACCAAATATAAGAGGTAGTACAATGGCTCAGGAAAGCAGAAAGATTGGAGGACCGGGACGCGGTCCGAGACGCGGAATGCCGAGGCAGAAGGTGGAGAACCCGGGGAAAATCATCCGACGCCTTCTGGGAATTCTCTTCCGCAATTACGGGATACACATGCTGCTGGTGCTGGTCTGCATCGTGGCAACGGTGCTCGCCAGCGTGCGCGGCACCATGTTCACCAAAACACTGATTGACCGCTACATCACCCCCATGATGGGGCAGGAGAATCCGGACTACGGTCCGCTGGCCCGGGCCATCCTGCAGGTTGCCGTGTACTACGGCATCGGCGTTCTGGCCGCTCTTGTACAGGCCAGACTCATGGTTTATGTGACCCAGGGAACCCTGCGGAACCTGCGGGATCAGCTCTTTGATCACATGGAAAAGCTGCCGATCCGATATTTTGACACCAATGCGCACGGCGACATCATGTCCATCTACACCAACGACATCGATACGCTGCGTCAGATGATCAGCCAGAGCATTCCGCAGCTGATGAACAGTGCCATCACCATTGTGTCGATCTTCGCGATGATGGTCGTCCTGAGCATTCCGCTGACGATCCTGACCTGCGTCATGGTGGGCGTGACGATGTTCTTCTCTTCGCTGGCGACCAGAGTTTCCGCACGGAACTTCACCGCACGCCAGAAGGGTCTGGGTGCCCTCAACGGCTTCATCGAGGAGACCATGGCCGGACAGAAGGTGGTGAAGGTATTCTGCCATGAGGAAGAGACCACGAAGAAGTTTGATGAGCTGAACGAGGCCCTGAATGAGGTGTCATACAAGGCAGAGGCCTATTCCGGCATCATGGGCCCCATCAGCACGCAGCTGGGCAATGCCTCCTATGTGCTCTGCGCAGTGGTCGGGTGTCTCCTGGCCATCAACCAGTATGCCGGCTTTACCGTAGGCGCGCTGGCCTCCTTTCTGACGTTCAACAAGAGCTTCAACATGCCGGTCAATCAGGTGGCCATGCAGTTCAATTCCATCATCATGGCCCTGGCCGGAGCGGAGCGTATTTTCGCCCTTCTGGATGAGAAGCCGGAGGAGGACGAGGGATATGTGACGCTGGTCAATGCACACATCCGGAGAAAGGAGAATGCACCCACTGCGCCGGTGAATGCCGATGAGCTGGCGGATGCGGCGGCGGACGGCGCCTCGGCGGCCATGGAGGAGGCCCTGGCAGCCCGCTATGAGATTACGGAATGCAGCGAAAGGACGGGACAGTGGGCGTGGAAGCACGTGCACCAGGCAAACGGCTCGGTCACCTATGTTCCCCTGCAGGGAGATGTGACCTTCGGCGGCGTGGATTTCGGCTACAGCAGCGAGAAGATGGTGCTGCATGACATCGAGCTGCATGCCCAGCCCGGACAGAAGGTCGCTCTCGTCGGCTCCACCGGCGCCGGCAAGACGACGATCACGAACCTGATCAACCGGTTCTACGACATTCAGGACGGCAAGATCCGCTACGATCACATCAACATCAGCAAAATTGCCAAGAAGGACCTGCGCCGGTCCCTCGGCATGGTGCTGCAGGATACGCATCTCTTCACAGGGACGGTCATGGAGAACATCCGCTACGGAAGACTCGATGCCACCGATGAGGAGGTGAAGGCAGCGGCCCGCCTTGCCAATGCGGACGGCTTCATCCGCAGACTCCCCGACGGCTATGACACGATGCTCAAGGGCGACGGCGCCAATCTCTCCCAGGGGCAGCGCCAGCTCCTTGCCATTGCAAGGGCCGCCATCGCGGATCCGCCGGTGCTCATTCTGGATGAGGCGACGAGCTCCATCGATACCCGGACGGAGAAAATCGTGCAGGACGGCATGGACCGCCTGATGAAGGGACGCACCACCTTTGTCATCGCTCACCGGCTGTCCACCATCCGCAACGCGGATCTGATCCTGGTGCTGGAGCAGGGACGCATCGTGGAACGGGGCAATCACGATCAGCTCATCGAGCAGAAGGGCAGGTATTATCAGCTCTACACCGGCAAGCGGCCGGAGCTGGCGGGATAGTACATCGCGGCGGAATCGCTGTGCGGAAAGACAGGAAGACAGGAAGACAGTTTGCTATAGCAGAAGCGCCGTGGTTAGAGATTTCTAGCCACGGCGCTTCTGTGTGAATGTCAGGAATTTGTCCGTCCGGACAATCTTGGGGAACACCAATATCGCCGCAGACGGTGTTTCATATCTGCAGCTGTCGAATCAGCTGCTCAATTTGAGCCACCGGAGCGCCAAGCTCCCGTGCGATCTGCTCTGCAGAGTAGTGCAGCTTTGTATAATAGACCTGTGTCATCCCCTCGAGCTTGCCCTGAACAATACCCTGCCGCTCACCCTGCTCAATACCCTGCAGTTTTCCCTGCACGAATCCTTCTGCTCTTCCCTTTTCCTCGAACTGATCTACGATGGTGCACATGGTGATGGCTCCTTTCTTTTCTCTGTCCAGACTTTTGGCCACTGTCTCGAACCGAATGTCATTCGTCAGGACAGACAGCAGCTTTAATGTGGCATCGACGTGCTGAATGACATCCGGAGACGGGACATAGCGATTCGTCTTCCTTTTCTGTACCAGATAATCGGCGACATAGCGGAAATCGCTTTGGAACAGTCGCACCTGCTCCGGTGCAAGAAATGCGATCTCAAAGAGATTCTTCATCTCATAGTCGCTCACGTGCGGACGGAATTCCTTCGGCATATCCAGCAGATCGGCCAGGTGCCTGCAGCGGGCATCGTCGGAACATATCGTCCCTTGAAGCTCCTGCAACGTGAAAAATGGATGACGAAAGATGAATGACGATGCATGAGCCTTGTTTGATGGGATTCGATGTGATCCGAAGTGACCGGGCTCAGAATAGCCTGAACCGGCAGCAGACAGGCCCTGCCGGAGAAGCGGCAGCGGACCCGAGAGAAACACAGCTATGCAGTTGAGAGCATTATAACAGGACAGCGGCATTTTGGTGTTGCATTAATATCATAGAAATGATCAAAAATAAAGAAAAACATTAAAAAATTATTTTTGACTGCGCCGCCGCGTTGACGGACAGGGGGGGAGACGGCTAGAATGAAGAAAGTTTACGATAATTTTATAATGTAAAGACAGCACTGCAGAGCGGCAAATGTCACCGCAGGCAGGGCTGCAGGAAGCGCAGAAAGGGGAGGATAACAAATGAAAGGAAAATGCGTCAGGACGAACGCAGGCAGGGGCATTCTGGGAATGCTGCTGGTCATGGTTCTGTTCCTTGGCACCGTCATTCCGTCGTACGCGGATGAGACGGAGAAGATCACGATTACCGGCCTGACGGCGCCGGAGACGACATCCTATGAGGTGGAGTCCGGGACGAGCAAGGAGGATGCGGCCGGGAAACTTCCGGAAACGGTAAAAGGAACGTACACTGCAGCAAAGGAGAAAGGAGAAGGCAGCGAAGAAAAGGCTGCAGATCTGTCCGTAACCTGGAGCTGCGAGGACTACGAGGCGGAGAACAAGACGGAGGATGCCAAAACCTATACCTTCCAGGCAGCGCTGACGGATGAGACAGCGAAGAGTTATACACTGGCAGATGGTGTCACTCTGCCGACCGTCACCGTTTCCGTGAAGCCCGCAGAGGAAGACAGCCGGAATGGAAAGAATGAGAGCCTGAACGAGCCGGCGGCGGTAAACGAGGGGAATCTGTCTTCCCCCAAGGCAAAGATTGGCAATGTTACGTATGATACCCTGAAGGCTGCTGTTAATGCAGCGAAGAGCGGCGATACCATCCAACTGGGAGAAGGCAAATATACGCTTTATAACCAGGGTGCAGCTGTACTGAACAAAGATCTGACCTTTGAAGGATGCGGGATCGGTAAGACAACCTGGCTGGTGGGACCGACGAAGCCGGACCCTGCCAAGTACGGAACGGAATACAACAGTGACTACAGCTTTGATGTTCGTGGTACAGAAGAAGTTAAAGAGACAGTAACTTTCAAGAATATGACGCTGCAGTCCGGGAGCGTGAATTATCTTGGCTTTGCAGGAACAGACATTACCGTAGTGGAGAACTGTGTTATCGAGGGAAAGACCTTCTATTGGGGTTATACCTCGGCAACCTTTACGAATACAACCTTCAACTGCCCGGAAGGAGATTATGCAATCTGGACCTACAGCTCTCCTGAAATGACCTTTGATGGCTGCACCTTTAATTCCACCGGCAAGATCATCAATGTTTACACAGACTTTGGTGCAGGCAAGCAGAACATTAAAGTCAATTTCAATGACTGCACGGTCAACAATAATGGAAATAAAAAAACTGTCCTGAAGATCAACGACAGCAACATGGGTGAGTACAAGTACATCATCAGAATTTCCGGCAGCAACGTGATCAATGGGAGGGATGGTAAATCCAGCATAGACGCAAACAGCATCACCTGCTCCCGTCTGTTTGGTTATGACGAAGCTGCAGAGAACAGCGGCCGCACAGAGGTTTACATCAGCAACACGAAGGTCTGGGAGAACGGCCAGCGTGTCGGCGGGCATGACCAGAACCTTTCCGGTGGATCCTATGAGGACGGCAAGGCGGATGGTGACAAGCTGCAGTACACCGATGGCTACAAGGACAACGCCTTCGATTACTCCTACAAGATCAATGGCGACTGGATGAAGGCCGACGAGGCGCCGAATGACGGCTGGGTCAACGGCGTTCGTGAGGTTCGGAAGGTCTGCCAGTACTGCGGATATACCGAGGAGTACACGGAGAAGCAGTCCGCGCCGGAGGAGAAGAAGACCTCCGCCAACCAGGAGGAGAAGAAGACCTATACCGAGTCCACGGAGCAGGCGGCGCCCATCGTGAACACGACGAATGTTGCCGTCGGCAAGGTATGGCAGGACGGCGACAATCAGGACGGCATCCGCCCGGCCGGCATTTCGGTGCAGCTCTACCGCAACGGAGAGCCCTACGGCAATCCGGTGACGCTGAACGAGGAGAATTCCTGGTGGTATCGTTGGGATTATCTGGATACGGAATCCAGCTGGACCGTGGATGAGCTGAATGTGGCGGACGGATATACGAAGACCATCACGAAGAATGCCGTCAATGCGTGGGTCATCGTGAACACACATACACCGGAGACCCAGACCGTCGTTCCGACGGACACCGCTGCGGCGGCACCCACGCAGAACCAGAATCTGACCGGGCGCGGCGCAGGCACCGGTGATGAGGGCAATCTGCTCCTGTGGTTCGCACTGATGGCTCTTACCGGCGTCGGTGCAGCAGCGGGTTATGCGGTTTACCGCAGACGCAGCCGCTGAGAACCCGCCGGAGAGCTGGTTCTCAGTCCCTTGCACGGACAAGGGCAGAAGGCAGCGAATCCCGGTCTTGATAAAAAGCGGATAAAGAACGGAACAACATGAGAATCCCCGGTTCCTGTCGTGGAAGGCACGGCAGGAATCGGGGATTTTGCTGGCCGGGATACAGGGTCTGCAGGGCAGAGAAGGCGTCTCGCCTTCCTGGAAGTAATGACACGGAAGCTGCGCGGCGTAGGCGCACCGGCGCTGCATCCGCCGGCAGGATCACCTGTCGTCACTGCTCTCGTAGCGCTCCAGGAAGCTGTGGCGCACACCGTCCTTCTTGTAGCCGAGGAGCTTGTCGAGACAGACGTTTTCCGTTGCGTGAAAGATGTTGGTCTCGAGGCCGGGGTTGCTCTTTTTGAGCTCGGCGATGATCCGCTTGGTCTCGGCGCGCTTATGGCCGGTGCGGGAGCTGCCGGCATCGCCCGGCAGCACGGCGCAGGTGGTGCAGGTATCCGTGAAATGGCAGGCGCACTGGATGAAATGCAGGTGATTGCGGTCGCGCCAGGCCTTGATGTCCTCCTCGCGGACGAAATACAGGGGGCGGATCAGCTGCATCCCATCATAGTTCGTGCTGGCCACCTTCGGCAGCATGGCCTCCCACTGGCCGGAGTAGAGCATGCCCATGAGTGCGGTTTCGATGACATCGTCAAAATGATGCCCGAGCGCGATCTTATTGCAGCCCAGCTCCTGTGCCTTCTTGTACAGGTGGCCGCGGCGCATCCGGGCGCAGAGATAACAGGGAGAGGAGCGGATGTTGTATACCGTGTCGAAAATATCCGTCTCGAAAAAGGTGAGGGGAATCCCGAGGAGCGCCGCGTTGCTCTCGATGATCCGCCGATTGGCCTCGTTGTATCCCGGATCCATGCACAGGAAGGTGAGGTCGAAACGGAACTGGCCGTGCCGCTGGAATTCCTGAAAGAGCTTGGCCATCACCATGGAGTCCTTGCCGCCGGAGATGCAGACGGCGATGCGGTCACCGTTCCGGATCAGGTCATATTTGAGGATGGCACGGGCAAAGGGATTCAGGAGATCCCTGTGGAAGCGGCCCTTCTGCAGAGAGAGCTCGATCTGCGCGCGCAGGGCCTCATTCTGCGCCTGCCTGCGGATGGCGTAGAGCGCCCAGGCACCGTACCCGCCGGCCAGACTCTGGGCGGGAAAGCCCTTGGCCTGCAGTTCCTCCGCCAACTCTCTGGTGACGGCGCCGTATCTGCAGTAAAGGACAATGCGCTTCCCGGGGGCAAACGGCGTCAGCGTGCGTCCGTCGGCATAGCGGCGCACCTCCTCCGGGGAGAACAGGACGCAGCCCGGGATGAAGCCGTGCTCATATTCCTCCTTGTCCCGGGTATCCACCAGAAGATAGTCTTCGGGGGGGAGCGCATCCAGCTCGGCGGCGGAGAGCTCGAGGGAAGGCTCCGCGGCGGGTGCAGATGAGAGAAATTCAGAGGTCATACCAATCACTCCTTACGACTGCAGTGAACAGCAACGGATTGATTATAACGATTCGGCGAGAATTTCGCATCCGGTGAATTGTCCATGAACAGTTATGACAAATCTGCCGGCGGTTTTTAGGTAATTTTTCTGCGGCTTGGACACTGGTATTTCGGAAGGAGTGTGATATGCTAGTAGAGCACGGCAATACACCATATCTGGTATAGCTACACGGCGAACAAGTCTATATTTAGTATTCGGACGATTGCAGCAAGTCTGGAGTATACGCGTATTTGTCAGAAGATTTTATAAATAACCGGGAGGAACAGGGGGAAAACTATGGGTACAGCAAGGAACGGAGCGGATATTACGGTCAGGACCAACGTCATCAAGCGCAACGGGCAGGAGGTGGATTTCAACATTGAGAAGATCATCAATGCCATCCGGAAGGCCAATGCGGAGGTCGGCGGCATCTACCAGATGAACGAGTACCAGATCAATGCGGTGGCCGACAACATTGCGAAGAGGGTGCAGAACTCGCCGCACGCCGTGAGCGTGGAGGACATTCAGGACATGGTGGAGACCGGCATCATGGAGATGCGGGGCTACGAGGTTGCGCAGAAATACGTCCGCTATCGCTACAAGAGAGAGATTTCGCGCAAGTCCAACACGACCGACAACGGGATCCTGGCGCTGATCAACCAGCAGAACGAGGAAGTCAAGCAGGAGAACTCCAACAAGAATCCGGTCATCAATTCCACCCAGCGTGATTATATGGCGGGCGAGGTGTCCAAGGACCTCACGAAGCGCGTGCTGCTGCCGGAGGACATCGTCAAGGCCCACGAGGAAGGAATCATTCATTTCCACGATTCCGATTACTATGCGCAGAAGGAGCACAACTGCGACCTGATCAACCTCGAGGACATGCTGCAGAACGGCACGGTGATCAGCGAGACGCTGATCGAGAAGCCGCACAGCTTCTTCACGGCCTGCAACGTGACGACGCAGATCGTGGCGCAGGTGGCTTCCAACCAGTACGGCGGGCAGTCCTTCACCCTCTCGCACCTGGCGCCCTTCGTGGACATCTCACGCAAGAAGCTGACCAGGCAGGTGCTGGAGGAGCGGGAGATGACGGGTGAGACCCCGGATGAGGACATCATCCGCAAGATCGTGGAGAATCGCCTGAGTGACGAGATCCGCTCCGGCATCCAGACGATCCAGTACCAGCTCATCACCCTCATGACCTGCAATGGGCAGGCGCCCTTCGTGACCATGTTCATGTATCTGGACGAGGTGCCGGAGGGACAGACGAGAGAGGATCTGGCGCGCATCATCCGCGAGGTTCTGGTGCAGCGGATGCAGGGCGTGAAGAACGAGAAGGGTGTCTGGATCACGCCGGCCTTCCCGAAGCTGATCTATGTTCTGGATGAGGACAACATTCGCCCGGGCTCTCCGTACTATGATCTGACGGAGCTCGCGGCGAAGTGCACGGCCAAGCGCATGGTGCCGGACTACATCTCGGCGAAAATGATGCGGGAGTACAAGAACGGCGATGTTTATCCCTGCATGGGCTGCCGCTCCTTCCTGACGCCGGACACCGAGGGACTCGGCGAGAACGGCCGGCATAAATATTACGGCCGGTTCAACCAGGGTGTTGTCACGATCAACCTGGTGGACGTCGCCTGCTCGTCCTACGGGGACATGGACGCCTTCTGGAGGATTTTCGATGAAAGGCTGGAGCTGTGCCACCGGGCACTGCGCTGCCGGCATGAGCGCCTCCTGGGAACCGTGTCGGACGTGGCGCCGATCCTGTGGCAGTACGGTGCCCTGGCGAGGCTTAAGAAGGGCGAGAAGATCGACCGCCTCCTGTACAACAATTATTCCACCATCAGCCTCGGCTATGCCGGTCTGTACGAGATGTGCATGCGGATGCTGGGCGTGTCCCATACGGATCCGAAAGGGAAGGAATTCTCCCTGCGCGTGATGCAGCATCTGAACGACAAGTGCAGCGAGTGGCGGAAGGCGGAGAACATCAGCTATTCCCTCTACGGAACGCCGATGGAGTCCACAACCTACAAGTTCGCCAAATGCCTGCAGAAACGCTTCGGCATCATCAAGGACGTGACGGATCACAACTACATCACCAACAGCTATCATGTCAATGTCCGGGAGAACATCGACGCCTTCACCAAGCTTCATTTCGAGGCGGAGTTCCAGCGGCTCTCGCCGGGCGGCGCCATCAGTTACGTTGAGGTGCCCAACATGCAGAACAACATCCCGGCGGTTCTGGCGGTGATGCAGTACATCTACGACAACATCATGTACGCCGAGCTCAACACCAAGTCGGATTACTGCGAGGTCTGCGGCTATGACGGCGAGATCCGCATCGTGGAGGATGCGAACGGAAAGCTGGTCTGGGAGTGCCCGAACTGCGGCAACCGCGATCAGACGAAGATGAGTGTGGCGCGGCGCACCTGCGGCTACATCGGAACGCAGTTCTGGAACCAGGGCCGCACCCAGGAGATCAAGGACCGCGTGCTGCACCTGTCCAACAAGACACTGGGCTGAGTAGTTTCCATAATTTAGTCCAACTAGCCCGCCTGCCAATTTCAATCGTGAATATGCCTGCAGGCAGTCAATTCACGTTGAAATACGGCAGGTGCTGAACAGATGCTCATATACAGAAGAAAGCCCCTGCGCAGTTTCTGCGCAGGGGCTTTCTTTAATCGATAGGACACATTATTTGGCAGCGGACCGGCGTGCCTTTGCCTCGGAGCAGCCGCTGCTATGCAAGGGCTGTACCGGCGAAAGGCCTCTTAAGCCTCGGCCTTTTCTGTCTCCCTTCGGCTGCCAAGGTGCGGCTGGAGGAGACGGAAGAGGAGACGTCCCAGAGGGCCGCCGAAGAAGATCTGCCAGGCCAGTGCCATCGGGAAGTTCACGGCGGACGTCTGCAGCCAGGTGCTGACAAGACCTGCGGTGCTCCAGTCCTTGAAGAGAAGCGTTGCGGCGAGGCTCATGGCAGGGCACATCAGGCAGACAGTGAGGGAGCAGCGGATCAGCAGCATCCAGAGAAACGGCATTTCCTTCGTGACCACGCGGTTGGTGAGATACAGGACCGGCCGCTCCATGACGAAGAGCTCCAGGACGATGGCGATGGGCCACATGATCCGCAGCTCGCCGAAGGCCATGAGGAAGACCGAATCCGTCATGCTGCCGATGTTCCATGCGATGTTGTAGCAGATCATCGCATAGACCATGATGAAGGCCATGAGGACCGTGAAGATCAGATTTTCAAGCTTATTGTGAGGCATAAAGAAACACTCCTTCCTGCGGTGACTGTGTTGTTCGTTATCACCCGGGAAGGAGTGTGCGTTTCCAATTAAACCAGTATGGTATCTGTTCAGCACCTGCCACATTTCAACGTGAATTGACTGCTTGCAGGCAAATTCACGATGGGTGCTGAATAGTTACCCGGTATTGATATACAGCAGTTGCCATCCTACCACAGAAAACGGAGCTGCGTAAGAGGAAATCCGCGGAAAATGCAGAGGGAGACTGGAGCAAATACAGAGGAAAGCCGCGGCAAATACAGAAAAGAGGAGGAAACCGCCCTGCCACGCAGGGTAAAAATAAACCAATCCGCACACAGTGAATCAGCGAATCCGATCCGCTACCATGGGAGAAAAGACGGGGAAACCCATGGAAAACATGGGAGCAGGCAGATTTGCCGGAAAATCAGCAGATCTGCAAGAAAAACAATCGGAGGGAGTTTGCATGAAGAAAAGGACATGGAGCCGCCTGCTGCTGGCTGTGATGGGGGTATCTCTGCTGTCGGGCTGCGGATCGGTCGGCGGCGGGAGCACGGAGAGCAGTGCCTCGGAGGACGCTGCAGAGGAATCGGCAGAGGAGAGCACGACACAGTCTGCCATTGAGCTGTATGAGAACGGCATCCAGAACTATCAGTATGCCGCGGGGGAAATGAAAACCTACGAGGAGGGGATCACACTGACCTTCGGCAGGAACATGGACCTCAACGACGACAACTGGCTGAAGATGGCGGAGCGGGGAGAGCCGATCGAGAACAACCGGTGGATTCAGTACTACAAGGAGGTGTTGAACATCGACTGCGAGTACGCACTCACGAACGCGAGCCTTACGGATTACAACCAGGAACTGCTGCTGGCGATGACATCGGGTGAGCTGCCGGATGTTTTCCACGTGTTCAACCAGTCCATGATCAGCCAGCTGGCGGAGGCGGGCGTGATCTGGGACCTGACGGAAATCTATCAGAACAATGCCAACGAAACCCTCGGCGGCATCATCGAGGGCGAGGGCACGGAAATCTACAGCACCGGCATGTATGACGGCAAGCTGTACGCCATCCCGCAGAAAATGCCGTCCACCAATTCCTACAACCACTGCTGGGTGCGGCGCGACTGGCTGGAGGAGCTCGGGCTGAATGTGCCGGAAACCATGGAGGATGTGAAGAACATCGCAGCTGCCTTCAAGGAACATTACGAGGACAACGTCGGCCTGATGTTCAGCAACAGCTACATGAGCGAGTACCAGGGAATCTTCTGGGCCTTCGGCGGCAAGGAGAACAGCTCCCGCAACCAATGGGTGCTGCAGGAGGACGGAACGCTGGCCTATGCGGAGATCCTGCCGGAGATGAAGGAGGGCGTCCGCTGGCTGAACGAGATGTACACGGAAGGCCTGATCAACAAGGAATGGTCCACAGAGGATACCTGGTCGGCGCTTTCCAACTACGTGGCCACCAACCGCTGCGGCATCTTCTACGGACCGCACTGGTACGGTTTCTCCCTGCAGTCCTATGAGAGCACGATGGGGGACGCGGACTGGATTGAGGTCGGCCTGCCGACCGGCATCGAAGGACAGACCGTACAGATTGCGGCGAACAATACGGTGGACGGCTGGATCTGCGTGAGCAAGAACTGCGAGAATCCGGAGGCCGTTGTCCATATGCTGAATGCCTATGTGGAACAGCTCTTCGGGGAAAACAACAACTTCGCGGATTATTTTGCCTGCGATCTGGACAGCTCCCTCTGGAAGGCCACGCCGGTATGGTGCCTCTCGGCCACGGTGGATCTGGATCCCTGCAGCAACATGGCGGAGAACTACAACGCGGAGACCGGTGAGATGAACGAGGACGGCCTGGAGGGCGCAGGGGCAACCTACTGGCAGTACATCAAGGACGGCCTGAGCGCATACCGGTATATGTTCGGCCCGGTGGACTCGTGCTTCAGCTACGTGGCGAAAACCTATCCGCAGAATCTGCTGTGGAATGCCTACCTGGGAGCACCCACGGCAACCTACAACGAGCGGTGGAGCTCGATGACGGAGCTGCTGGACACCTATTACCTCAAGATGATCAACGGCGAAATTGACATCGACACCGGCTTCGATCAGATGGTGACGGAATGGAAGCAGCTGGGCGGAGAACAGGTGACGGAAGAGGTCAATGCCGAATATGACAAACTGAGTCAATGAGCTGAGTCAACGAGGAATACACCATGACGAAGGAACGGTTTACCAAGCGAATCGCAAGAGAGTGGCCGCTGCACCTGATGCTGCTGCCCAGTGTGGTGCTGGTTTTCATTTTCTCCTACATCCCGCTGTACGGACTGACCATCGCGTTTAAGAAATTCAACCCGGCGCGGGGACTGTTCGGCGACAATCCCTGGTGCGGCCTGGACAATTTCCGGTACATCTTCTCCATTCCGGACATCGACCGGGTGTTCCTGAATACCCTGATCATCGCGGTGGCCAAGATCGTCATCGGCACCGCGGTGTCCATCGGGGTGGCCCTGCTCCTGAATGAGTGCAGGAGCAGGTTCGTGAAGAAAAGCGTGCAGACGTTCATCTATTTTCCGTACTTCATCTCCTGGATCATTCTGGGCGGCATCATGCAGGACATCCTCTCCCCCTCGGACGGGATCATCAACCAGATCATCATGGCCCTGGGCTTTGAGCCGGTGTATTTCCTGGGAGACAACAGCGTCTTCCGGGGAACCCTGATCTGGTCCGATGTGTGGAGGAACTTCGGCTACAACAGCATTGTCTATCTGGCAGCCATCACGGGAATTGATCAGACGCTCTATGAGGCGGCGGCAATTGACGGCGCCGGCCGGTGGAAGCAGACTCTTCACATTACGCTGCCGGGGATGGCCTCCATCATCCTCCTGATGTGCATTCTGAATCTGGGGAACGTATTGAACGCCGGCTTCGATCAGGTGTTCAATCTTTACTCCGTGCAGGTGTACGAATCGGGAGACATCATCGACACCCTGGTCTACCGGATCGGCCTCCAGCAGGCTCAGTTCGGCCCGTCCACGGCGGTCGGACTGCTGAAATCGGTGATCTCCTTCGCGCTGATCTCCATCGCCTATCTGGTGGCATGGAAGAAATACGACTACAGGATTTTCTGAAGAACATCGGGAGGAGCAAGATGGAATATGATTCCGGCATGAAAATACGATCCAGAGGGCAGAAGATCTTCGGCGTGTGCAACACGGTTTTCCTGCTGCTGCTCGGCCTTCTGTGCCTGTATCCCTTCTGGTATGAGCTCTGCCTGTCGTTCAGCTCCAATCGGGCGGTGCTGGCCAAAGAGGTCACCGTCCTTCCGGTGGAGTTCTCACTGGAGGCCTATGAGTACGTCATGAAACGTGCGCCCTTCTGGAAGTCACTCTGGACGACGGTGACGAGAATACTGATCGGCCTGCCGCTGGGGATGCTCCTGATGACGCTGGCGGCCTACCCGCTCTCGAAGGACAGGAGCCGGTTCCGCTTCCGAACGGTGTACGTGTGGTTCTTCTTCCTCACCATGCTGTTCAACGGGGGGATGATCCCGGCCTACCTTGTGATCGTACAGCTGAACCTCCTGAACAGCATCTGGTCGCTGGTGCTGCCGGGGGCCGTCAATGTGTTCAACATGCTGCTGCTCCTGAGCTTCTTCCGCAATGTTCCGACCGGGCTGGAGGATGCTGCACGGGTGGACGGCGCGGGACATTTCCGGACCCTCTTCTTCATCTACGTGCCGATCTCCAAGCCGGTGCTGGCCACAGTGGCCCTGTTCACCATCGTGGGGAGCTGGAACAGCTGGTTCGATGGTATGATTTACATGAAGACGGACCGGTACCCCCTGCAGACGTATCTGCGGACCATCGTGTACAATTATGACTTCGGCAGCATGTCCCTTTCAGACCAGATGAAGCTGGCGCAGATGAGCCCGAAGGGCATCAAGGCGGCGCAGATGGTGCTGGGAGCATTGCCGATCCTGCTGATCTACCCGTGGCTGCAGCGATATTTTGTATCGGGGATCACCCTGGGAAGTGTAAAAGAATGAGGATGCAGAGGAATCGAACATGGAACTGAGAACCTGTAAAAAATGGGAGCTCTTTGAGATCTCGGTAAAGGGACCAGAGGAGGGCAATCCGTTCGCAGAGCAGTGGGTGAGGGCGGAATTCATCTCCCGGAATGAGCGTGTGACCTGCGAGGGCTTTTATGACGGCGGCGGAGTGTACCGGGTGCGCTTCATGCCGTCCTTTGAGGAGGAGTACCGGTACACGCTGACCGCCAGCTTCGGGGCGGAGCAGACGGGGAGCTTCACGGTGACGGAGCCGGAAAGCGGCAATCACGGACCGGTCCGGGTCGCCGGGAAATATCATATGGCCTACGAGGACGGCACCCCGTATTACAGCATCGGGACGACCTGCTACGTGTGGGAGCTGCAGTCGGACGAGCGGATCGAGGAGACCCTTGCGACGCTGGCGGCGTCAGCCTTCAACAAGATCCGGTTCTGTATTTTCCCCAAGCATTACAGCTACAACCTGAAGGAGCCGAGGTCCTACCCCTATGAGGGAACGCCCATGGATTCCTCCGTCCTGAATGCGGAGAACTTCGGAGAGTACACAGGGAAAACCGAAGGGAATCACTGGGATTTCCACCGGTTCAACCCGGCGCATTTTGCCCATATCGAAACGTGCATCGGACGGCTGAAAAAGCTCGGCATCGAGGCAGATCTGATCCTGCTGCACCCCTATGACCGCTGGGGCTTTTCGCGCATGAGCCACGAGGAGGATCTGTTCTATCTGCGGTATGTGGTGAACCGCTTCAGCGCCTACTCCAACGTCTGGTGGTCCCTTGCCAACGAATACGACCTGATGCCGCAGAAGTCACTGGCGGACTGGGAGGATTTTGCGGGGGTTGTCTGCAGGCAGGATCCGTACCGGCACATGCGCTCGGTGCACAACTGCGCCGTGCCCTACAACTGGGGACGGCCCTGGGTCACGCACTGCAGCGTGCAGCGGACGGACGTGTACCGGACCGCAGAGGAGGTGAACGAGCTCCGGGAGAGATACGGCAAGCCCGTGGTGCTGGACGAGATCGCTTATGAGGGCAACATCCCCTTCGGCTGGGGGAACATCTCGCCGCAGGAAATGGTGCGGAGGTTCTGGGAGGGCGCGCTGCGCGGAGGCTACCCGGGACATGGGGAGACCTATCTGGGACACGATGGGGTTCTGTGGTGGTCCCACGGCGGGAAGCTTTACGGAGAGAGCCATAAGCGGTTCGGCTTCCTGCTGGAGCAGCTCCGGCAGGTCCCGGGACACGGTCTGAAGCCGCTTCGCAGGGAATGGGATGAAACCTGCGCCGTTCCGGAGGACACGTACGGTTCGGTGTCTGCGTATTACCTGATCTATTACAGCTTCATGCGGCCGTCCTATCGGGATTTTCACCTGGATGATGAGGGCCGGTGGAAGGTCACGGTGCTGGACACCTGGAACATGACGGCAGAAGAAAAGGGAATTTATTCCGGGCGGTTCCGCATCGAGCTTCCCGGCAGAGAATACATGGCGGTCAGAATTGAAAGAGTTTAATATCGCGTCCTGTCTGCCGCTCCTTCCGCATGAGCAGGTCTATCGGAAGCTGTATGAGGGAAATCCATCGATTTATCATTATGACGAGAGTGGACGGCTCTACGGCAGCTGGAAGGAATTCGCAGATTATTATCAGATGACAAAGGCCCGGAAGGTGGAGGTGGTTCGTACCGCCCCCACTCTTTTCGGTGATGAAATTACGGAGAAGGATTTCTTCAAAACCGGCGATGCCGATGTGGATCTGGTATTCAATGCCAGATTCTGTCCGCCCTTCTGGCACAACCTGAAATTCATCAAGGTGATGTATGTCCTGCACGGCAGCATCGACATCAACATTTCCTTGAGCCGGAAGATCGTCCTGCGGCAGGGCCATTTCATCATCGTGCCGCCGAATGTGATGCAGTCGGTGTTCTCCTGGCATGACGAGGACGTGGTGGTGAACATCTTCCTGAAATTATCGACCTTTGAAAAGGCGTTTGCGTCGATGCTGATGGAGGACAAGGAGATCTCTGGCTATTTCTGGAAAATTCTGTACGGAAAGGACCGCAGCATTCTGCGGTACGACGGCGAAGAGAATGCCTTTCTGAGGGACACCGTCCTGCGTCTTCTCGGGGAACACGAAAAGGCCAGGAAGGGCGGCAATTTCCTGATGGTCAGCTATGTCATGACCTTTGTGGCCTATGCGCTCACGGAGCTGAACCAATGCCTTGCCGCAGTGGGGGATGAGAGCCGGGAGCAGACGCAGTTCTCGGAAATCATGCAGTACATACGGATTCACTACAACACGATCACGCTGCCGTCCCTGGCGGCGCAGTTCGGCAGGAATGAGAGCTATATGTCGCGCTACATCAAGGCGGAAACCGGCTATTCCCTGGTGCAGCTGCTGATGAAATACCGCATGCGGCAGGCCGCCGCCATGCTGCGGGAAACGGAATGCAGCGTGGAGCAGATCATGTACGAGGTGGGGTACACGGACATCAGCTATTTCTACAAGCTGTTCGCGAGGCACTACGGCATGACACCGAAGAAATACCGGGAGCTTGAGGATGTGGTCACCCTGCGGTGAAAAGCCCCGGCGGCAGGAAAATCACCTTCAAAAAGTGCTTGACACCTGTGAACTGCTATAATAAAATCATTCTTGCGTTGCGGAGAGCCAGTCCTTCCGGGCGATACAACTGAAGCAGTTAAGCTATTTGCGGGTGTAGTTCAGTGGTAGAACACCAGCCTTCCAAGCTGGATATGTGGGTTCGATTCCCATCACCCGCTTTTATGTGTCCGTAGCTCAGCTGGATAGAGCATCGGCCTTCTAAGCCGAGGGTCTGGGGTTCGAATCCCCACGGGCACATTGATTACAGAGACGTAATCAACCTTATATGGTGGGTATGGCGTAGTTGGTTAACGCGCCAGATTGTGGTTCTGGAGATCGAGGGTTCGAGTCCCTCTACCCACCCTGATGATTGGCTGCAGCACATGCGGGCGTGCAATCATGATCCCGAGAGGCGGGAGAACCCAATGGGCTATCGCCAAGCGGTAAGGCACAGCACTTTGACTGCTGCATGCGCCAGTTCGAATCTGGCTAGCCCAGTCCGGGCGATTAGCTCAGGTGGTAGAGCACTTGACTTTTAATCAAGTTGTCGCGGGTTCGAGTCCCGCATCGCTCAGAAAATGTTAGACGCTGCGGGGAAGGATCCGCGGCGTTTATTTTTTGTCGAAGACGCATGAAACCGGCGACTGCATCGTGCAGCAGAACGGCTGTGATGTGTGCGTTTTCGTGTTGTGTTATAAGCGGTCGTGATGAAATTGGCAGACATGCAGGATTTAGGTTCCTGTGCCGCAAGGCGTGTGGGTTCAAGTCCCATCGACCGCAT
>CAVKMX010000031.1:0-20580 GCA_963657295.1 Clostridium sp. CAG:302 | reverse complement strand
CTGTAATTCGTTTGATTGCTTCACTATCCTGCCGCCGGAAAACCTTGTACTGCGGCATTGCATCATCGTTCACAGAAAGGTAGCTTTTCCGTTTATCGTTCGGATCAGGCGATACCGGAAGACGAAAAAACCTTGCATTTATGGGAGTTTCCTAAGATTTCCCATAAATACAAGGTTTTCTGAAAAGTGGGACGGACGGGGCTCGAACCCGTGACCTCTCGCGTGTGAGGCGAACGCTCTCCCGGCTGAGCTACCGTCCCGTATCCGCCGCAGACGAACAATGCGCCGCGAACGAATGTCATTATAAACCATCGCAGCGCAAAAGGGAACCTCTTTCTTGGAAATTAAAATCAGGGTATCTGTTCAGGAGATATTTCTTGCATCGGTCCGATTATTCGAAGACAGCTATGCTAGAATGAAAACTGTTCGGCAGCCGGGACATCAGATTGGTGAACAACGGGTATTTTGGATTGAGAACAGACAGCAGCGGGAAGGACCCGGAAGATACGGTATTGAGATGAAGGAAGGGCCGCAGATGGACTGCGGCGGGGAGGAACAGGATGAAGAAGAGAATTGCGGTGCTGGCTCTGGCCATGTGTTTTGCAGGAGGCCTTTTGGCCTGCAGCGCAGAGGAGGTTGTTCCGCACGGCTTTGAGGAGATTCCGGACGGCGCCCACCCGGAAGATCTGGGACAGGGCGCTGCCGAGGAGACGGAGGAGGCTCCTGCGGAGGAGGAAGAGGCCTATGTTCTGCCGGATGACATGTATTACAGTGAGCTCACGGGAGAACCCATCAGCAGGGAAATTGAGGATCAGCGGCCGGTGGCCATTATGGTGGACAATGACGCACGGGCGCTGCCGCATTTCGGCATATCGGAATGCGACGTGATGTATGAGCTGATGAATTCGACGGCCAACGACCGCATCACCCGTCTGATGTGCCTCTTCAAGGATTGGGGAGCCATCGAAAAGGTCGGCAGCATCCGGTCCATCCGCCCCACGAACATCCTGCTGGGACAGGAATGGGATGCGGTGCTGTGCCATGACGGAGGCCCCTACTACATCGATGATTATCTGGGACGGTATCCCTATCACTTCTCCGGAACCTTCTCCCGGGTGAACAACGGAAAGGCGACGGAGTTCACGGAGTTCTGCCTCAGCGGAGATCTGAGCAAGAATTTCTCCAGCACCGGGTATTCCACGAGCTACGATGACCGCAGGCAGAGCGGGGAGCATTTTCAGTTCGCAGCCTATCAGGGAGATGAGATTACGCTGGAGGATGCGGGGGATGCGGTGACGGCGACGAATGTGAGCCTGCCCTTCGGCAATACCAAATCAAAGCTGGTGTACAACGAGGAGACCGGAACCTACGATTATTACGAGTTCGGAGAAATCTGCAAGGATGGCGGAAACGATGCGGTGGTTACGTTCAAGAATGTGATCATACAGAACTGCAGCTTCACCCAGTACGATGAACACGGCTATATGATCTACAACTGCATCCAGTCGGGCGAGTCCGGCTATTACTGCACCAACGGAAAGGCCATTCCCATCACCTGGAGCAAATCCAGCGAGGGAGGCATGACCAAATACTACAATGCGGCCGGCGAGGAGATCACGCTGAATACCGGCAGAACGTATATCACACTGGTGCCGAGCGACACCTGGAGCTCGCTTACCCTGAGCTGAGACCTCAGGATTGCCCGGATGTCCGAACAGAGCATGCGGCACAGGGCATCCGGCACAGGGTCAGCTGCTTTCTGGAATTCCGATCGGGATGAGCGCGGAACACTTGCATCGATTGAGGCAGTACGAGAATGAAAAAAGGAGAGAGATTTCCCACCCGGGCAAGCCTCGTGTGGTTTTTCCTGGAGGGCAGCAGGAAATGGTTCGTCATGAGCATTCTGTGCTCCTGTGTGACCTCCATGCTGGATCTGGTCAACCCGAAGCTGATCAGCTATACGGTGGATTCGATCATCGGTGATCAGGAGAGCAGCCTGACCGGCTGGCTGCTGCGGCTGACGCAGCGGCTGGGCGGCACCGGTTATCTGCGGGAGCATCTGTGGGTGATCCCGCTGGTGGTGATCGGGGTGGCCGTTCTGGCCAACGATTTCCGCTACCTGCGGACACTGACGGGTTCCGTGGGGGGAGAGGAGCTGGTGCGGAGAATGCGGAATCAGCTCTTTGCGCAGATCGAAGCGCTCCCCTTTGCCTGGCACGGGCAGAATCATACGGGAGACATCATCCAGCGCTGCACCTCGGATGTGGAGACCATCAAGAACTTCGTTTCCGAACAGCTGGTGAGTCTCATCCGCATCGTGATCCTGATGGCCATGGCCCTGTATTTCATGTGGGGGGTTCATCCGAAGCTGACGCTCCTGTCGGCCGTCTTCTTCCCGGTGATCGTGCTGTATTCTCTGTTTTTCCACAGCCGCATCGGCAGTGCTTTTGAGCGTGCGGACGAGGAGGAGGGGAAGCTCTCGGCCATTGCGCAGGAGAACCTGACCGGCGTTCGTGTGGTGCGCGCCTTCGGACGGGAGATTTACGAGCGGGAGCGCTTTGAGAAACAGAACACCCGATATACCGGCATGTGGATTCACCTGATGCGGCTCCTCTCGGCATTCTGGTGCTCCAGCGATCTTGTCTCGGGGCTGCAGGTCATGTCGATTACGGTGGCCGGGGCGGTTCTGTGCGTGCAGGGAGAGCTGAGTGCCGGACAGTACATCGCCTTCATTTATTACAATTCCATGCTGTCATGGCCGGTGCGCTCTCTCGGGAGGGTGATCGCCGACCTGTCGAAGGCCGGAATCTCGATCGACCGCCTGCGCTACATCATGAATGCGGCACCGGAGGAAAATCCGCCGGCGGCGCAGAAACCGCGGATGGATCGGGACATCCGCTTTGAGCATGTCAGCTATCACTATGCGGGAAGCGGAGCCGAGGTGCTGCAGGATGTTTCCTTTACGGTGAAGGCAGGGACGACCGTGGGAATCCTGGGGGGAACCGGGTCCGGGAAATCCACGCTGATGTATCTGCTGGACCATCTGTATGAGCTGCCGGAGGGGGGCGGACGGATTACCGTCGGCGGTACGGACATTGCGGACATAGACCGCAGCTGGCTGCGGGGGAACATCGGCATGGTGCTGCAGGAGCCCTTCCTTTTCTCCAGGACCCTGGAGGAGAACATTGCCATCACCAGGGAGGAGGCACCCGAAGAGCAGCCGCACCGCCATCTGGAGGAGGTGCGCAGGGCTGCCGGCCTTGCCAGTCTGGACCGCACCGTGCAGCACTTTGCAAAGGGATATGACACCTATGTGGGAGAACGGGGAGTCACGCTCTCCGGCGGACAGAAGCAGCGCGCCGCCATTGCACAGATGTTGATCCGGAAGCCGCCCATCATGGTGTTCGATGATTCGCTTTCTGCCGTGGATGCGCAGACGGACGCACAGATTCGCCGTGCCCTGCGGGAGAATGCGGGGGATTCGACGGTGATCCTCATCGCCCACCGCATCACGACATTGATGCATGCGGACCGGATCATTGTGCTGGATAAGGGCCGGGTGGCGGAGCAGGGAACCCACGAGGAGCTGCTGCAGAAGGACGGAATCTATCGCCGGATCTATGATCTGCAGGTTCGGCAGAGCGAGATAGGCGCGTGAAGCAGGTGCGTGAAAATGAAAAATCGGGACAATTCGGTATCGCTTCCCTTTTTCGGGCTCCCAAGGCTCTGGCCGTATATCCGGCCCTATCGGAAGCTGCTGTTCATGAATATTCTTCTGGGAGCAGGGAGCTCTCTGGTGGATGCGTGCTTCCCCTTGTTCAACAGCTATGCGCTGAATCATTTCGTGGCGGAGGGAACGCTGGAGGGAATGCTGCCCTTTGCCCTTGCCTACGGAGCGGTTCTGCTGCTGCAGGTGGCGGATAATTTCTTCAGCACCTACCAATGCGGAAAGGTGGAGATGTATGTCAACCGGGATCTGCGGAACCGTGCGTTCAACCATCTGCAGACCCTGTCCTTTTCGTATTTCAATCAGAACAATGTGGGGTACATTCACGCAAGAGTCATCAGCGACAGCGGGAAAATCGGGGAGCTGGTGGCCTGGCGCATGCTGGATATGATCTGGAACAGCTCCTACATTCTCATTGTGTTCGGCGTCATGCTGGCGGTGAACGCACGGCTCGCGCTGTATGTTCTGGTGCTGGTGCCTGCGGCGGTGTTCATCATTTCCGTGTTTCAGAAAAAGCTCACGGTGCTCAATCGCCGCATCCGGGAGATCAACTCCGCCATTACGGGCAATTTCAACGAGGGGATCACGGGGGCCAGAGCCATTAAGACGCTGGTGATCGAGGAGAGAATCCGCAGGGATTTTGAAAAGGATACGGAGGAGATGCGGGGAACCTCGGTAAAGGCGACGCACTATTCCGCACTGTTCACCTCCCTTGTCACCATCATGAGCTCCATTGCGCTGGCGCTCGTCCTCTGGAAGGGCGGAAGGATCACGAGGGAAGGAGTGATTCAGATCGGCACACTGTCCATCTTCTTCTCTTATGCGCTGAACATGATGGACCCCATCCAGAATCTGGTGCAGACCATCGCGGCGTTCATCAGCATTCAGGTGAACATTGAGCGGCTGACAAGACTGCTGGATACGGAATCGGATGTGGCAGACACGCCGGAGGTCGTCGCCCACTACGGCGATACCTTCCAGCCGCGAAGGGAAAACTGGGAACCGCTGTACGGCGACGTGGAATTCCGGGATGTATCCTTCCGCTATCCGGACGGCGAGGAGATGGTGCTGGAGCACTTTAATCTGAAGGTGCCGCGTGGCACCAATGTGGCCATTGTGGGCGAGACCGGCGCCGGGAAATCCACGCTGGTGAATCTGGTGTGCCGCTTTTTCGAGCCGACGGGCGGCAGTGTTCTGATTGACGGAAAGGATGCCAGAGAGCGCTCTCAGCTGTGGCTGCACAGCAGCATCGGCTACGTTCTCCAGACGCCGCATCTGTTCTCCGGATCCGTGCGGGACAACCTGCGGTACGGAAAGCCCGATGCGTCGGACGAAGAGATCATGGAGGCACTGCGCCTGGTCCGTGCGGATTTCGTCATCGACAAGATGGAGGGAGGCCTGGATGCAGAGGTGGGAGAGGGCGGCGACCTTCTGTCCACCGGGGAGAAGCAGCTCCTGTGCTTTGCCCGTGCCATTCTGGCGGATCCGAGGATTCTGGTGCTGGATGAGGCCACGGCCTCCATCGACACGCTGACGGAGAAGCTGATTCAGGATGCCATTCAGACGGTGATCCGGGGCAGGACCTCCTTTGTCATCGCGCACCGGCTCTCCACCGTGGTGGATGCGGATGTCATCCTGGTCGTGCGGAACGGCAGAATCGTGGAGCAGGGCACACACGCGGAGCTGATGCGGCAGCACGGCTATTACCACGAGCTGTATACAAGACAGTACGAGGAAATGGCGGCGGATCTGGTATAGCAGGGCGCAGCCGGAGAAGGGCTGCGCAGACAGGCGGGAGGTACCCGGCAGGAAAAGCGCCGTGAGAGAACAGCAGGTTCTCTCACGGCGCTTTTTGGTGGCTGCAGTCGGCCGATATCGGTTTCTACAGATTTTGCACCCGAAGGGCGCGGATGGCATTGAGGACAGCCAGCACCATAACGCCGACGTCGGCGAAGATGGCGGCCCACATGTTGGCAAGGCCGAGCGCACCGAGGAGAAGGCAGCCGAACTTGATGACCAGAGCGAAAACAATGTTCTGGTACACAATGCGGATGCACTTGCGTGAAATGCGGATGGCCTTGGAAATTTTGAGAGGATCGTCGTCCAT
The DNA here is from genome assembly GCA_963657295.1 of Clostridium sp. CAG:302. Lineage (GTDB taxonomy): Bacteria > Bacillota > Clostridia > Lachnospirales > Lachnospiraceae > CAG-791. The sequence goes on along the minus strand of CAVKMX010000031.1, from coordinate 14,746 downwards.
AAGGACAACGTCCGCGGCCTCGATGGCGGCATCCGATCCCATGGCCCCCATGGCAATGCCGATGTCGGCTCTTGTGAGCACCGGCGCGTCGTTGATGCCGTCGCCGACAAAGGCGAGCTTCTCCCTGCCATGCTCCTCCTGCAGCAGCGCCTCCACCTTTGCCACCTTATCCGACGGCAGGAGCTCGCCGCAGACCTCGCGGATGCCGAGCTCCCCGGCTACGGCCTCGGCAACGCCCTTCGCATCGCCGGTGAGCATGACGGTTCTGGCAACCCCGGCGCCGCGGAGCCGCTGCAGAGCCTCTTTGGCATGCGGCTTTACCACATCGGAGATGACGATATATCCGGCATAGACACCGTCCACGGCAATATGAATTACGGTTCCCGTGCTGCGGGGGTCCTCACAGACGACTCCCTCCGCCTCCATCAGACGATGATTGCCGGCCAGGACCCTGTGGGCATCCACCAGGGCGCGGACACCCTTGCCGCTGAGCTCCTCCACCTCGGAGACTCTGCCGCGGTCGGGCTCCTTTCCGTAGGCCTGCCGCAGGCTCCTGCTGATCGGGTGGGAGGAGGCACATTCCGCATGGGCGGCATAGAACAGGAGCTGTGCGTCCGTCATGCCGACGGGATGGCGCTGCGTCACCTCGAACACACCCTGCGTCAGCGTTCCGGTTTTGTCAAAGACCACACACGTTACCTGGGAGAGCAGCTCAAGATAATTGGAGCCCTTGATGAGAATTCCCTCTTTGCCGGCACCGCCGAGCCCGGCGAAAAAGCTGAGCGGAATGGACACCACCAGCGCACAGGGGCAGGAAATGACGAGGAAGGTCAAGGCGCGGTAAATCCAGGTGCCCCATTGTGCAGGAAGCCCCAGAAGGAGCAGACGGAAAAGGGGCGGCAGGACAGCCAGCGCCAGGGCACCGTAGCACACGGCAGGGGTATAAACCCTTGCAAATCGGGAGATAAAAGCCTCCGAGCGGGACTTGTGGGAGCTGGAATCCTCCACCAGCTCGAGAATCTTCGATACCGTGGACGCGCCGAATTCCTTCGTGGTGCGGATGCGCAGGAGTCCCGTCATGTTGACGCAGCCGCTGATGATCTCATCGCCCTCGGACACATCCCGGGGAAGACTCTCACCGGTCAGGGCGCTGGTGTTGAGCGTGGAGACGCCGGATACAATGACGCCGTCAAGGGGGACCTTCTCACCGGGCTGCACCACAATGACCGTGCCGACGGGCACCTCATCAGGGTCCACCCGCTCGAGAGAGCCGTCCCTTTCCAGATTGGCATAATCGGGACGAATGTCCATCAATGCGCTGATGTTCCTGCGGCTCTTTCCCACCGCATAGCTCTGGAACAGCTCACCGATCTGGTAGAAGAGCATGACGGCGATGGCCTCATTGAAGTCGCTGCTCCTTTCATAGACGGCCAGCGCAAAGGCACCGACGGTGGCAACCGCCATCAGAAAATTCTCATCGAAGACCCGGTGGTTCCGGATCCCCTTCAGCGCCTTCTGCAGGATGTCATAGCCGATGACGAGGTAGGTGACCAGATACAGCACCAGAAGCGCAGCGCCGGGCAGGGGCAGCAGATTGCAGAACAGGAGCAGCACCACCGCCAGGAGAATCCGGCGGAGCATTCTCTTTTGTTTCTTATTCATAGGAATATCCTTTACAGCTCGATTTCACAGTCCGGCTCCACCTTCCGGCAGGCCTTGAGGACATCCTGCATAACGGCCTTTGCCTCGGCGCCCTCTTCGAATTCGACGATCATTTTCTGCGTCATGAAATTCACGGTGGCATCGGCGACACCGGAGACCTTCTTCGTGGTTTCCTCCATCAGGTTGGCGCAGTTGGCACAGTCCACTTCAATCTTATACGTCTTTTTCATCCCAATCTCCCTTCGAAACAGAAACAAAACACTACACTAAACAAGTATACGATTAAGCATTTGTTTAATCGTTGCAAATGCAGTATAATGCTCCTGTTGACAGCTTGTCAACCGATGATTTTCATGGTCGGCGGTCTGCCGGTCCGTGTCGGTGCGAGGACCCCGGCGGACGTACGGACGCGCGGGAGCTGCAGAACGGAGAGGGCTTATGGAGCAGTATGTTCTTCCGCACGCGCACGGTGAGCGCGTGAACATTTCAAGAATTCATGAGGAGGCGACCAAGGCGGAGGATTTTCAGATGATTGCGGAGGTCTTCCGGCAGCTGGGGGACCCCAACCGCGTCCGCATCTTCTGGATTCTGTGCCATTGTGAGGAATGCGTGCTGAACCTGGCCTCCCTTCTGGATATGTCGAGTCCGGCGGTTTCGCATCACCTGCGTCCGCTGCGCAACAGCGGTCTGGTGGTGAGCCACCGGGAGGGGAAGGAAGTCTATTACCGGGCAGCCGACACGGAGCAGGCCAGGCTCCTGCATCAGATGATCGAGCAGGTGATGCAGATCACCTGCCCTGCTTAACCGTCAACAGAGAAAGGATACAGCGAAGTCATGCACATTCCCGACAATTATCTGAGCCCGCAGACCTGCGCGGTCATGACCGCGGTGATGCTCCCGGTCTGGGCGATCTCCATACGGAAGGTCAGACAGCGGTTCTGCGCAGAGGACGCCTCTGCACAGACCATGGAAAACAGGGAGGAGAGGACGCATGCCGCGGGCGCCGCAGGGCAGCTGCCGATGCTGGGCGTTGCGTCGGCGTTCTCCTTTCTGGGAATGATGTTCAACATTCCGCTGCCGGGAGGGACGACAGGACATGCCGTGGGGGGAACCCTGCTGGCTCTGCTGGTGGGACCCTATGGGGCCTGTGTGGCCGTTTCGACGGCACTGCTCCTGCAGGCCCTTCTGTTCGGAGACGGCGGGATTCTGGCCTTCGGCGCCAATTGCTTCAACATGGCCTTTGTGATGCCGTTCGTGGGGTATGGAATTTATCGCCTGCTGGCAGGGAGAAGAGCGGCAGGCGGGAGGAGAAGGGCGGCAGCCGCCGGCATCGGCGCGTACGCCGGCATCAATGCGGCGGCACTGTGTGCTGCGGTGGAATTCGGCATTCAGCCGCTGCTGTTCCGGGATGCATCGGGGGCGGCACGCTATTGTCCGTATCCGCTGTCGGTGTCCGTTCCGGCGATGATGGCGGGGCACCTTACGGTTTTCGGTCTTGCAGAGGTGGTTTATACCCTGGCGGTTTACGGGTTTCTCGCCAGGACGGCGCCGTCTGTGCTGCGCGGTGAGAGCGAGAGCTGCGGCGGGGGTGCCCGCAGAACGGGGCTGCTGCTGGGACTGCTGATCCTGCTGACGCCGCTGGGACTTCTGGCGGAGGGAACGGCCTGGGGCGAATGGGGCGCGGATGAAATCGCTGCGTCCGGAGCCGGGTACACGCCCTCCGGAATGACGGAGGGGTTCTCCTTTGAGGCGCTGCTGCCGGATTATACCCTTGGAAATGCACCGACAGCGGTGGGCTGTCTTCTCTGCGCTCTGCTGGGAGCGGCGATTCTCCTGATCGCATTCCGGCTGCTGGCCGGCCGGCGGAGCAGAAAGGAGATGCGGCATTGAATGTTGCGCTGATGCGGCTGCTCTCCCGCCTCCTTTCTTCGGATTTTACAGCCGGGGGACGGAAGGGGCGGGAGCCCTATGCAGGACTGCTGCTGGCCGGCGCCGTGCTCGTCATTCTGCTGTGTGCACTTTCCGGAAATGCGGTGTTCACCTTCTCTGTGGTGGCGGTGCTCCTGCTCCTTCTGTCCTTTTTTCCGGCAGGAGAGATCGGAAGAGTATTGAAGACCGTCCTTTTGGCTGCTCTGGCAGCGGGAATCTTCCTGCTCCCTTCGGTCCTCCTGGGGAGTCCCCGCTCCTTCGGAACGGTGGTGCTCAAGGTGTTCGAGTCGGTTCTTGTGCTGTCTATGCTGCGGGAGTGGCTTTCCTGGAAGGAACTGACGGCAGCGCTGGGACGCTGGCATCTGCCGGAGCTCGTGATATGGACGCTGGACATGACGGTTCGCTTTCTGGTCCTTCTGGGACGATATTCGAATGCCGTTCTGGAGGCGGTAAGCCTTCGCCGGGTGGGCGATGCCGACTGGAGGAATGCGGGAACCGGCGGAATCCTGGGGAATACCTTTCTGAAGGCCGGAAATCTGTCGAAGGAGACCGGGGAGGCCATGGCCTGCCGCTGCTGGGACGGGAGCTTTGAGAGAGCGGGGGCAGCGTCGGCCGGGCCGGGCCGGAGGGCAGTTCTCGCAGCGGCAGCCGCGTATGCCCTGCTCCTTTTCTGGTTTGGACTGACACAGAGCTGGATGGTGCGGTAGGCGGCTGCATTCGGGACCCTGCCCGCAGCAAAAGGCTCTGCGTCATCAGGGCGGCCGGTTTGGAAACGAGGCACGGATTGCCTTGAAAACGCTGTACCGGGATTCTGCAGGAGAGGATATTGCGGCGCAGGGAAAGGAGAGGAATGATCACCCTGGAGAAGGTTTCCTTCTATTATGAGAATCGGGAAGAAAAAGCCCTCGATGAGATCAGCCTCACCCTGGAATCCGGAGCGTGCACCTGCATCACGGGTCCGAACGGGTGCGGCAAGTCCACGCTGTTCCGGATCCTTCTGGGGCTGGAGGTGCCGTCCGAGGGGCGGTATTGGCTGGATGGCGAGGAGATCACCGGCCGGAAGCTCCGGGACCGGGAATTCGCGGGAAGGTTTCATCGGAAGATCGGCTTCGTCTTCCAGAACAGCGAGGTACAGCTGTTCAATGCCAGCGTGGAGGAGGAGATTGCCTTCGGGCTGCGTCAGCTGGGCCTGGAGGAGAGAACGGTTCGGGAGAGAACGGAGGAGTATCTGGAGCGCTTCGGACTCACGGAGCTGCGCAAAAGGGCGCCCTTTGGCATTAGCGGCGGAGAGAAGAAGCGGACGGCGCTGGCGGCGGTGTTCGCCATGGAGCCGGAGATTCTGGTGATTGATGAGCCCATCAGCGGGCTGGATGAGGATGCCCAGGGGTGGGTCATGCGCTTTCTGCGGGAGAGCCGCTCGCCGGAGCGGACCATTGTCATCGGGACCCATGACAAGCGGCTGGTGATGGGACTGGCGGATACCGAGATCCGGATGAATAAGCAGCACCGGGTGGAAAGCATCCGTCGACATGGAGTACAATAAGGGGCATGGTTTGCCGCAGATCGGAGGCTTTGGCATCCAATTGAAGGAGTATTGAGGTGCTGCGTCAAGGCGCAGCAGAGAAAAGGTCTTTGGGAAAGGAGGCTGCATGAGGAAAATTGAGAGACTGAGACTCTACGCACAGCAGCAGGAGCCGATGGTTCGGGAGTGCGACGACATCCCGGATGAGCTGTTCACGGAACATAATGTCAACCGCGGGCTGCGGGATCTGAACGGAAAGGGCGTTGTCACGGGTCTGACCGGCATTTCCGAGGTGACCTCCATGAAGGAGGTCGACGGGAAACGGATCCCCTGTGACGGGGAGCTGTGGTACCGCGGCTACCGCATCGAGGATCTGGTGAAGCGCTACACGGTGCACGGCTTCGGTTATGAGAATCTGACGTATCTCCTTTTGTTCGGCAATCTGCCGGATGAAGAGGAGGAGCGGCAGTTTCTGGAGAATCTCTCACTTTCCAGGAGCCTTCCCTCGAATTTTACCCGCGATGTCATCATGAAGGCGCCCACGAAGGACATCATGAACTCCATGACGCGCAGCATCCTGACCCTGGCCTCCTATGACGCGGAATCCCAGAGCATCGCAGTGGACAACGTGATCCGGCAGTCGCTGATGCTGATCGCGGTGTTCCCCATGCTGGCCATCTATGCCTATCATGCCTACAATTACGATCATCTGCAGAGCAGCATGTACATTCACCGTCCGGACTCCAAGCTGTCCACGGCGGAGAACATTCTGCGGATGCTGCGCCCGGACCGGCAATGCACCGAGACAGAGGTGAAGGTTCTGGATGCTGCGCTGATGCTGCACATGGAGCATGGCGGCGGCAACAATTCCACCTTTACGACCCGCGTGGTCACCTCCTCCGGCTCCGACACCTACGCCGCCATCGCGGCGGCCATGTCTTCCCTGAAGGGACCCCGGCACGGCGGAGCCAATCTGAAGGTGATGGAAATGATGGAGGACCTCAAGCACAATGTGCACGACTGGGAGGACGATGAGGAGGTCGGAGCGTACCTGACCCGGCTGATCGATAAGGAGGCCTTCGACCGGAAGGGCCTGATCTACGGCATGGGGCACGCCGTATACTCCATTTCGGATCCCAGAGAGCGGATTTTCAAGAGCTTTGTCACACAGCTGGCGAAGGAGAAAAAGAAGACCAGGGAGCTGGCCCTGTACAATCAGATTGAGAAGCTGGCGCCGCAGATCATTGCGGAGAAGAGGCACATCTACAAGGGCGTGAGTCCCAATGTGGATTTCTACAGCGGCTTTGTCTACAGCATGCTGGGGATACCGAAGGAGCTGTATACGCCGCTGTTCGCCATTGCCAGGATTTCCGGCTGGAGTGCCCACCGCCTGGAGGAGCTGGTGGAGAACGGCAAGATCATGCGGCCGGCCTATGTTTCCGTGATGGAAGAGAAGGAATAGAGGCCTGCGCAGGGCGGGTCGGGCCGCAGGAGCAGGAGGAACGACTGTGCGGAGCCGCACGGTTCGTCCGCAGGAAAAGAGAGGGGGACTTCCATGATAGAGGATTATATTGCAGCCAGAAAACTTGGAATCCGCGAGGTGCGGCAGGCATCCTTTGAGCAGCGTTCTCCTTATCCGAAGGTGCTGGATGACATCATCAAGGGAGAGGGAAAGCTCTCGGAGGTCAGCGTCGGCCTCATTGAGATTCCGCTCTCCATGATCGACGGCACCAAAACGGAGGGCCGCACGACGGCCTTTGCCGCGAATTTCATGCCCATTCTGCAGCCGGGGACGGAATTCTCGAGAAAATGGTCGGATCTGTACGATTCGCAGCTGGAGGAGGGAATCCGGGACCCCATCAAGGTCTACGAGTACATGACCAGGTTCTACGTGGAAGAGGGCAATAAAAGAGTTTCGGTCAGCACCTATGTGGGCGCGACCGCCATCCATGCCAACGTTATCCGCATGATGCCCCGGAAAGCAGATACCAGGGAGTACCGCGTATACCGGGAGTTCCTGGAGTATTTCAATGTCTGCCGGATGTACGATGTGATCTTCTCAGAGGAGGGAAGCTACCGCCGGTTCGCCTCCTTCGTCGGACAGACGATGGACAAGCCCTGGCCCAAGGAGGTGCGGGAGGAGATCAAGGCGGCCTACGCCGTCTTCGAGCAGTGCTACCAGAAGGAGGGGGCAAAGCGCAGAACCGCGCTGCCGTGCGGGGATGCCTTCCTGGTCTATCTGAATTTCTACTCGATTCAGAGCCTGATCGTGGAGCCCAGATCCGTTCTGGAGAACCGGATCGACCGGCTCTGGAAGGAGTTCCTGGTGGATGCCAACGAGGAGAGCATTGCACTGGTGGAGAATCCGGAGGAGTTGGAGGACAGCGGCAGGCAGGGCCTGGGATCGGCGCTGCGCAGCATGCTGACGACAAAGGAGCGGTACAGTCTGGAGAATCCGCTGCACATCGCCTTCATTTATCCCAAGAGCAGCGACGACTCGGGCTGGATCTACGGCCATGAGCTGGGGCGCAATTCGCTGGAGGCCAGCTTCAGCGGGCTGGTGAAAACCAGAAAATACGAGAACTGCTCCACCGATGAAGAGGTGCGGGCAGCCATCGACGATGCCGTTGAGCAGCATGCCGAGATGATCATCACCATTTCCCCCACGCAGATGGACGAGACGCTCCGCTCTGCCATTCATTTTCCGCAGACGAAGTTCCTGAACTGCTCGGTGAATCTCTCACACAATGCGGTCCGCACCTATTACGGCAGGATGCATGAGGCCAAATTCATCATGGGGGCGATTGCGGCGAGTGTGGCCAGCAATCACAAGATCGGCTATGTGGCGGACTACCCCATCTACGGAATTGTCGCCGGCATCAATGCCTTTGCCATCGGTGCCGGGATCATTGATCCCAAGGCGAAAATTCATCTGAAATGGTCCACGGATAAGGAGACGGACTGGAAAAAGGATTTCGAGGAGGAGGGAGTCTACGTCATTTCCGGACCGGACCTGATCCGGCCCCGGCAGGCCTCCAGAGAGTACGGCATCTACCAGAGGGATATGGACGGAACCGTCACCAATCTGGCGGCACCGGTATGGAACTGGGGCGCCTTCTACGGGCTCATCGCCAGAAACGTGCTGGAGGGAAACTGGAACAGCACAGGGCAGGCAGAGGATCGGGCCATCAATTACTGGTGGGGAATGTCGGCAGGGGTCATTGACGTCATTCTCTCGGAAAAGCTGCCGTATTATTCCAAAAAGCTGGTGAACATGTTCCGCGAGGGCATTGTTTCCGGACGCATCCGGCCCTTCATGGGAGAGTTGCATTCGCAGGAGGGACAGATCCGCGACCGCTTCTCCCGCGGACTCTCCGGGGAAGAGATCATCACGATGAGCTGGCTCAACGATAACGTCATCGGCAGCCTTCCGAAGGTGGAGAAGCTCAGTGAGGAAGCCGGCGCAGCCGTCAACGTCAGCGGTGTCAGCGGCGTGACCGATTCGGAGAAGAGCGTCCCGGCAGGCTTTGCCGCCGCCGGGCACGAGCAGAATGAGGGACAGGTACAATGAAAATCCTTGTGATCGCTGACGAAGAGGTGAAGAGCCTGTGGGATTATTATGATCCGAAGCGGACGAAGGATGTGGAACTCATCATATCCTGCGGGGATCTGAAGCCCCAGTATCTGGAATTCCTCGAGAGCATGGTGAATTGTCCGCTTCTGTATGTGCGGGGCAATCACGATACGAAATACGACATCATGCCGCCGCTGGGCTGCATCAACATTGATGACAGGGTCTATGACTACAACGGCCTGCGGATTGCCGGGCTGGGAGGCAGCATGCGTTACCACGCGGGAAAGGACATGTACACGGAGGCGGAGATGCGCAAGCGCATTGCCAGGCTGAACCGGCAGGCACTGCTGATGAACGGCGTGGATGTTCTGGTGACGCATGCACCGGCCAAGGGATACGGCGACATGGAGGATTTGCCTCACCAGGGCTTCGCCTGCTTCAATGAATTCATGGACCGCTGGAAGCCAAAATATATGCTGCACGGTCATGTGCACAAGACCTACAGCTACCAGTTCCAGCGGGAGAGGACGCACGCGAGCGGGACCAGGATCATCAACGCCTATGAATACACCGTATTGGACATCGGCGAGGATGAGCATCCCGCCCAGGGAAGAACAGGATCGGCACTGTACGATCTGTATATGAGCATCAAGGCCCTGCGGTGAGCAGGGCAAAAGACACAGAGGATTGACTTATTATGGAAATGCAAATGGAGTTCAAACGAAAGCTGCCGATTCCCCAGGAGATCAAGAGGGAGTTCCCTCTCTCGGGGGAGATCCGGAGGGTGAAGGAGGAAAGAGACCGGATCATCGAGGATATTTTCTGCGGGCGGGACGACCGGTTCCTGCTGGTGATCGGCCCGTGCTCCGCCGACCGCGAGGATGCCGTGCTGGATTACATGATCCGGCTCGCCGAAGTGCAGGAAAAGGTGAAGGATAAGATTTTCATGATCCCGCGCGTGTATACCAACAAGCCCAGGACCAAGGGCGTCGGATACAAGGGCATGCTCCACCAGCCGGATCCGGAGAAGGGCGAGGACATGCTCGCCGGCATCATCGCTATCCGCCAGATGCACACGCATGTGGCGGAGCAGACCGGCTTTACCTGTGCGGAGGAGATGCTCTATCCGGAGAACCACCGGTATCTGTCCGACCTCCTGGCCTATGTGGCGATCGGCGCCCGGTCCGTGGAGGACCAGCAGCACCGCATGGTTGCCAGCGGCATCGGCATTCCGGCCGGCATGAAGAATCCCACCGGCGGCGACATTTCGGTCATGATGAATTCCATTACGGCGGCGCAGAGCAGCCAGACCTTCCTCTATCGCGGCTGGGAGGTCGTGACGACCGGCAACCCGATGGCCCATGCCATTCTGCGGGGATATGTGGATAAATACGGCCGGAGCCATCCCAATTACCACTACGAGGATCTGATCAGCCTCAAGGAGGAGTACGACAAGGCGGGGCTGCAGAATCCCTCCGTGCTGGTGGACTGCAACCACAACAATTCCGGGAAGAAATATCTGGAACAGATCCGCATTGCCAAGGATGTACTCCATTCCATGCGTTCCTCTGCGGAGATTCAGCATCTGGTCAAGGGACTGATGATCGAGAGCTATCTGGAGGACGGCGCGCAGAAGATCGGGGAAGGCGTATACGGAAAATCCATCACGGATCCCTGCCTTGGCTGGGAGAAGTCCGAGCAGCTCATCTATGAGCTGGCGGAGGCACTTTGATGACAGATGAGGAACTGAACAAAAAGGTAGAAGAGCTCGTCAGCAGGATGACGAGAGAAGAGAAGATCGCCTTCTGCAGCGGAAAGGATTTCTGGCACACAAAGGGATATGCGCAGTATGAAATCCCGGAGCTGATGCTGGCGGACGGGCCCAACGGCCTGCGCAAGCAGGAGGGAAAGGGAGACGAGCTGGGAATCGGCGGCTCGGTTCCTGCCACCTGCTTCCCAACGGCGGTCACGGCGGCACAGACCTGGAACCGCAAGCTCCTGTACGCGGAGGGGCGTGCCATCGGAGAGGAAGCCAAGGAGGAACGGGTGGGCGTAGTCCTCGGACCCGGTGTGAACATCAAGCGCAATCCTCTGTGCGGGCGCAACTTCGAATACTACTCCGAGGATCCGTATGCAGCGGGAGAGCTCGGCGCAGCCTTTGTTGCAGGCATGCAGAAGGAAACCGGCATCGGCACCAGTCTGAAGCATTTTGCCTGCAATTCACAGGAATATCGCCGGCTTCAGTCGGATTCCCGGATCGATGAGAGAACCCTGCGGGAGATTTACCTGCGGGCCTTTGAGAAGGTGGTGAAAAAGGCACAGCCGGCGACGGTGATGTGCGCCTACAACCGGATCAACGGCACCTATTGCAGCGACAACGGAAGACTTTTGACGCAGATTCTGCGAAAGGAGTGGGGGTATACCGGAGCGGTGGTGACCGACTGGGGAGCCATCAACGACCGCACGAAGGCCTTTGAGGCCGGCTGTGATCTGGTCATGCCGGGAGGCTCCGCCTACGGCGAAAAGGAGGCCCGGAAGGCGCTGGAGAACGGAACGCTGGAGGAGGCGGCAGTGGATGCCTCCGTAAAGAGGATCCTCTCGCTGGTACTGCGCAGGACAGAGGCGCTGAGCAAGGCGGAAGGGTATTCCTACGACCGGACCGCACACCAGTCGGTGGCGCAGAAGATCGCGGAGGAGGGCGCTGTCCTCCTGAAGAATCAGGATGACTTCCTTCCCATCGCAGATCCGGGTGAGGTGGTCCTGATCGGCCGGATGGCCGCGGCGATGCGGTACCAGGGCGGCGGCAGCTCCCACATCCAGCCGACGAAGCTGCAGCAGGTCCGGGAATGCCTGCCGAAGGCGGCCTATGTGGAGGGGTGCGATGAGGACGGGAACGTGACGGAGGAGAGCCTTGCCGAGATCACCCGCGCCGCAGCGCGCAGCAAGAAGGCGATTGTCTTCGTCGGGCTCACGGACCGATATGAGTCGGAGGGGTTTGACCGGACGGATCTCTCCATCCCCATCGGCCACAATCGAATGGTGAAGGCGGCCCTTTCCGGGAATTCGAACGTTGCGGTGGTTCTCATGGGCGGGAGTCCCATGAAGCTGCCCTGGATCCGCGAGGTGAAGGCCGTGCTCTATACCGGACTGTGCGGACAGGCGGGCGGACAGGCGATCGCGAACCTCCTCACAGGCGTCGTGAACCCCTCCGGCAAGCTGACGGAGACCTGGCCGTTGGAGGAAATCGACATTCCGAGCTACGGAATTTACGGGCAGAAGGACGCGGAGTACCGGGAGGGAATCTACGTCGGATACCGCTATTACGAAAAGGCAGGACAGCCGGTGCTGTTCCCCTTCGGGTACGGCCTCTCCTATACGCAGTTCGAGTACTCGAACCTCCTGATCAGTGATCGTCAGGTGACGGTACAGGTCCGCAATACGGGACGGCGTGCCGGCGCGGAGGTGGTGCAGCTCTATGTGGGCAATCCGCAGGACGGAGTGCATCGCCCCTTAAAGGAGCTGCGGGCGTTTGAGAAAATCTTCCTGCAGCCGGGGGAGGGCGCCATGGTGACCTTCCTCCTGGCCAGCCGGGATTTCTCTCTTTACCAGGACGGCTGGAAGATCCCGACCGGGACCTATGCGGTCATGGTGGGGTCCAGCGCGGCCGACATCCGTCTGGTGCAGCAGGTGGCGGTGGAAGAGGAAAAGCTGGAGGCACCGGAGCAGCAGGCCGACAGCTGGTATGCCAAGCCGGCGGGGCAGCCGACCGTAGAGGATTGGAAGCACCTCATGGAGGATGCGCTGCCGCAGAAGGAGGAGGCTGTGCCCGGGAGGTTTACCGTCTGCAGCTCGCTTTCCGAGCTGGCGGAATACAGCCGCGTCTCCGGGTGGCTTCTTGAACGCATCCGCAGGGGCTGCAGGAAGAAGCTCGCGAAGAGCACAGGCGAGGACGTTGCGGCATCGGATCCGGAGTTCCGGATGGCCTATGCCACGGCGGCGGATGTTCCGGTGCGGGCCCTTCTGTCCTTTGCTCCCTGGACCCCCTCCTTTGTGCCGGGGATACTCGTGTGGCTGGGCAATCACAGCCGGGGGAAAAAGCGGAAGGAGTGAGACGGATGACGGCGAGTCCATTGGAAATCGAGCGCAAATGGATGGTAAAGGGATGGCCGGCAGCAGGAGACGGACAGCTGCTCCGGGTTCTCAAGGAAGAGCGGATGGAGCAGGGGTACCTCAGCGTGGAGCCGACCGTACGGATCCGCCGGGAGCAGGAGACAGGGAAGGAAGCCCGCTACATCCTCTGCTGCAAATCGCGGGGGGACGGACTGGTCCGGAAGGAAACCGAGTTCCCGATCAGCCCGGAGCATTTTGAGCAGCTGGAGGACGTCATTGGTCTCCCGCTGGTGCCCAAGGTGCGCCGGACCTACCGCCTTGCGGACGGACATTGTCTGGAGGTCAACGCGGTGGACGAGGGAGCCGCAACGGCGTTTTACTACGCCGAGGTGGAGTTCCGCTCGAGAGAGGAGGCGGAAGCCTTTGACCCGGGGAGAGTCGGTCTGAAGGAATACCTGTGCGATGAGGTCACGCATACGCAGGGGATGTCCATGGGGGCCTACTGGACCAGGGTGCGGCTGTCCTGAACCGGCACAGCGGTACCCTCCGTGACCGGCGGCACCCGAAGCCGCTGCAGCATCGGAGAAGAGCGGAATCATGCAGGCCGGTGAAGACAGGGGAGCAGGGACATGGCAGTGCGCAATTTCAAATTCATCATCAGCTATGACGGGACGAGATACTACGGCTGGGAGCATCAGCTGGGGACAGAGATGACCATTCAGGGGAAGCTGGAGACGGTCCTGACGAGAATGCTGGAGACGGAGACGGGGAAGGCGATGGAGAAGCCGGTGACGGTCATCGGCGCCGGGCGAACCGATGCCGGCGTCCACGCCAGAGCCATGACCGCCAATGCGCTGCTGGACACGGAGCGCACAGAGGAGGAGATTCAGCAGTATATGAACCGCTATCTCCCGGATGACATCAGCGTCAATGAGGTACGGACGGCGGCCGACCGCTTCCACAGCCGCTTCAAGGCGACGGGCAAGACGTACCGCTACAGTCTCTGGTACAGTGAGGGCGGAGAGAGTCCGGTATTCGAGCGGAGATATGTCAGTGTCCTGGGGGAAGAGCCGGACCTTGCGCGTATGCGCAGGGCCGCAGAATACCTCGTCGGTGAACACGATTATAAGAGCTTCTGCGGCAATTCCCATATGAAGAAATCCACGGTCCGCAGGGTGGATTCCATCCGGATCGAAACCGGCGGCCATTTCATCCGCATCTATTATCACGGAACGGGCTTCCTCCAGAACATGGTCCGGATTCTGACCGGAACGCTGCTCGAGGTCGGCTTCGGAAGGCTCGAGCCGGAGGATATGGAGCGCATCCTGGAGGCAAGAGACCGCAAAAAGGCAGGGCCGACGGCACCCGCCGCCGGACTCTGCCTCATGAAGGTGGATTACGATTGAAAGGTGCTGAACAGCTGCAAAAATCGAGGGATCAGTAGAAGCCGACCTCGAAGTGCATGATCACAGCGATGTCCCGCAGGAACTCGCCCTCCTGCAGCGGGATATCGGCGTGGTCGGAGACAAAGGGCATCTGTGCCTCCTCGTCCTCATCAACATCCATCTGGACATCAATCCAGTCCTTCTCCGCGGCAATGGCCGCGTCGATCGCCTCATCGATGGAGTCTCCCGCAAAGCGGCAGTCCTCCAGATCAGGGAAATATCCGGTATATCGGCCGTCCTCGTTCTGACGCAGTACGGCGGGATAGGTAAAGGTCATATTCAGTCTCCATTCTGCAGGCACGGGGTGAAGTTCCGGCACCCCTGCCGTTCTCAAGCTGCCGCGGCACCCCGTCCGTCCGGACGGCGCGCCGTTTCAGTATACCTGTATCCATGGAAAAGTGCAAAGCAGGATCCCAAAGGCATTGACGCCGGAACGGTACCGGGTTACAGTTCACTCGCCCGCCAGGTGACAGGGTGGCGGAGAATGTCCAGTCCGGGGGCCTT
>CAVKMX010000030.1:16831-20633 GCA_963657295.1 Clostridium sp. CAG:302 | reverse complement strand
GCTATCGAAAAGGGAGTCGGACTGATCCCGGAGGATCGCAAGACAGAGGGCGTATTCATTGATTTTCCGATTGACTGGAATATCGTGATTCAGACCCTTCGCAGGATATCGAGATATGGGGTCGTGAATCAGACCGCTGCGGACGAGATCAGCCGGAAATACATACGGGAAATGCACATTGCAACACCGAGCCCGCAGCAGCTGGTGAAAAATCTTTCCGGCGGAAATCAGCAGAAGGTTGTCATCGGCAAGGTCCTGGCGGCAGCAACCCGCATTCTTATTTTCGATGAACCCACCCGCGGCATCGATGTGGGAGCCAAGCAGGAGATTTATCGCCTGATGAATGAACTGACCGAACAGGGAATTGCCATACTGATGATCTCCTCGGATATGGAGGAGCTCCTGGGGATGAGTGACCGGATTGCGGTTATGAGTGAAGGATCGGTGGTCGGAGAGCTGACGAAGGATCAGTTCAGCCAGGTGGCCGTCATGGAAATGGCCTCGTCCAATTAGGAAAGGAAACGGACAATGAATAAGAAAGAATTCGACATCGGGAAAATAATAAGTGACAACATTGCCTGGCTTGTTCTGCTGATTCTGGTGATTTTCTTCGGCATCTTCTCGGAGAACTTCTTCAGCTTCCGCAACATCATGAATCTGCTCTCGCAGAACGCTTATCTGCTGGTTGCGTCCATCGGGATCACCTTTGTTATGATGAGCAGCGGGATGGACCTGTCGGTCGGTTATGTCATGTCCACTATGGGGGTGATCGGCGCAAGGTTGCTGGTAAATGTGGGACTGCCTTCCTGGCTGGTCATTCTGCTGATGCTGGTCATTACGGTTGCCATTGAGCTGCTGAATACGTGGCTGTCCATTAAACTGAATCTGCAGCTGCTGATCGTCACCATTGCCACAATGACGATTTTCCAGGGCGCAACGTACATCATTTCGGAATCGAAAACCATCAACAATCTTCCCGACAGCTTTAAATTCTGGGGACAGAAATATCTTTTCGGCATCATCCCCGTATCGGTCATCCTGATGGTTGTTCTCTTCGCGGTCATGAGCTTCGTGCTGAACAAAACCTATTTCGGACGCAATGTCTATGCCCTTGGAGGAAATACGGAAGCAGCCCGGCTGGCGGGAATCAACATCAACAGGATGAAATATATGATCGCGGCCATTGAGGGCATCTTCATCGGCATCGGGGTGGTGCTGCTGATCGGGCGCCTTGGCTCGGCGGTTTCCACGATGGGTGTCGGAACGGAATTCACGGTTATGACAGGAATCTTCCTCGGAGGCGTGTCGATGCGCGGAGGAGAGGGAAAGCTTTCGGGTGTCTTCGCAGGCATCCTCTGCATTGCCCTGCTGACGAACGGAATGCAGCTGGCCGGCATCAATATCTACTATCAATACGTTGTGCGCGGCGTGATCCTGCTGGCAGCCATCGGATATGACGTTTATCAGATGAATCGCCGCAATAAGATGCAGAAAAAGAAGCTGGAAGAATCCCGGGAGGCAAAGCGAGCATGAAGCTGAGTTTGAGTGGTCTGCAGAATGAACAGGCATGGGCAGATGCCGGCATTGCGCTGCCTGCTTATGACGTGGCAGGTTTGCAGAAGAGAACCTGCGAGGCACCGCGTTGGGTACACTTCGGCATCGGCAATATTTTCCGCATTTTCCTGGGCGGCATTGCGGATGATCTGATTGCCGGCGGATGGATGAACACGGGGATCACCTGTGTCGAAGCCTTTGATTATGATATTGTCGACAGGATCTATGCGCCGCATGACAACCTTTGTCTCGGTGTCACGCTTCACAAGGACGGGAGCATGGATAAGCGGGTCATCGGATCTCTGGCGGAGTGCCTGAAGGCGGACTGCGGGGATGCAGCCGGCTGGTCAAGATTAAAAGAGATTTTCCGTGTGCCCGGTCTGCAGATGGTGTCGTTCACCATCACAGAAAAGGGATACGGGCTGCATAAAACAGACGGGAGCTATCTGGATTCGGTACGACAGGATATTGAGAAGGGCCCCGCTGCACCGAGAGGGGCGATGGCCATTGCGGCAGCAATGCTCCTGGAGCGTTACGAAGCCGGAGGCATGCCGATCGCTTTGTGCTCCATGGACAATTGTTCGCACAACGGTTCGCTCCTGCGCACCTCGGTTCTGACGATTGCGCAGGAATGGGACAGACGCGGATATGTCAGAAGGGAGTTCCTGGACTGGCTTCAGGATGAGACGAAGGTTTCCTTCCCCTGGTCAATGATTGATAAGATCACACCGCGTCCGGCGGATTTCGTGCGTGAAATTCTGAAAAAGGACGGAGTGGAGGGACAGGAGATCCTTGTTACGTCCCGGAGCACCTACATTGCTCCTTTTGTTAACGCGGAGGGTCCGCAGTATCTCGTCGTGGAGGATCGCTTCCCGAACGGGCGTCCGCCGCTGGAAAAGGGGGGCGTCTACCTGACGGACCGCAGCACAGTGAACCAATCCGAACGGATGAAGGTGACGGCCTGCCTGAATCCCATTCATACCGCCCTGGCTCCGTACGGGATGCTGCTGGGCTACGAGTATTTTGCCGATCTGATGGAGGATCCCCAGCTGAAGGTGCTGGCACATAGGGTGGGGTATGATGAAGGGCTTCCCTGCGTGGATGCTCCGGAGATCTTCTCGCCCAGGGCGTTTCTGGATGAAGTGATCAGGGAGCGCATGCCGAACCGCTATCTCGGGGATACGACGGCACGCATTTGTACGGATTCCTCTCAGGGCGTCGGCGTTCGGTTCGGCGAAACCATCCGTTCCTATGTGCAGAGGTACGGTTCGGCCTCTGCATTAGAAGCCATTCCACTGGCCCTGGCCGGCTGGCTGCGTTATTTTTACGCAGTGGATGACGAGGGAAGGCCCTTTGCTCTGGCGCCGGATCCCTTGGCGAAGGAGCTGCATGATGCGGTCAGTCAGGTGAAAATGGGGGATCCAGACAGCCTGACCGATCAGCTGCACGGCGTGCTCTCGAACCGGGAAATTTTCGGAAGCGATCTGTACGAAGCGGGTGTTGCACAGAAGATTGAGGCATTCTTCAAAGAGGAGATCGCAGGGCGCGGCGCAGTGCGGGCAACGTTGAGAAAATATCTGCATTGAGCGGTGAGGAGCAAAGGAGATTCCGATATGTCTGAGTATTATCGCAAGTTTCTGGAGCCGGAATACGGCGAGGCGGCACCGGATGCCATCATTGATACCGGCTCCGACGTGGGCGGTGCGTTTGATATGGAGCATCCGACAGAGGCGCGCATCCGGCAAAATTTTGAAACGATTGCCCGTCTGACCCAGGAGTGGAGGTATACCTTCTGTTTTCCTCGGCTGATGCGGATCCGGATTGAAAATCTGCGGATCGATTCCGACGGATATTCGCTGCCGGTGCGCATTTACCGGCCGGAAGGAGAGGGCCCCTATAAGACCATGGTGTTCTTCCACGGCGGCGGATGGACGATGAACAATGTGGACGTGTATGACTTCGTTCATCGGTATTTTGCCAGCTACGGGAATGTTCTGGTGATCGCGCCGGACTACCGGCTGGCACCGGAGAACAGATTTCCGAAGGGGTTCCATGACTGCTACAACACAGTTGTCTGGGCGTCAAGGCACTGTACGGAGTACGGCGGAGACCCGGCAAGGCTGTGTGTCTGCGGTGACTCGGCAGGAGGAAATCTGGCGGCAGCCGTTTGTCTTCGCGCCCGGGATGAGAACGGCCCGGTGATTGCGAAGCAGTTCCTGCTCTTCTCGGCGGTCGCCTTCCGTCTCGG
>CAVKMX010000030.1:4468-16821 GCA_963657295.1 Clostridium sp. CAG:302 | reverse complement strand
TATCGTACGAGATCGGAGCAGCGCTACGGGAACGGAGAATATTTTCTCACATTGAACAGCGAAACCGACGAGGACATTCCCTATCTGGAGAAGCCGGAGGATGCGGACCATCCGTACGTTTCACCGCTCTTTGCCGATGACCTGACCGACCTGCCGCCGGCGTGCTTCATCTTGGCGGAGTGTGATCCGCTGCTGGATCAGAATCTGATGTATGCGGCGAAGCTGCAGGATCAGGGGAACAGGACAGAATGTCACATCTATAAAGGAATGGTGCATGCGTTCCTGAATCGTCCGCAGCAGAAGACGTTTGAGGCAATGGACGAGATTGTCGCTGCAATGCCGTGAGAAGACGGCAGACGCTGCCGGCTGCAATTGACAGGAGTAAAGGAACGCGGTCTGTAGTACAATCGGGTTATCACAACCACGCAAGGGGGGAAAACCGATGGCAATCATTGTAAATGAGGCAGCAGGCCGCATCACTCTGCAGACCAGGCATTCTGTATACCAGATGGAGATCGATGACAAGGGGAATCTGATCCACACTTACTACGGGAGTCCCATCCACGACTGCAGCCTGTACGGACAGCTGCGCTTTATGGACCGGGGCTTCTGCGGCAATCCGTACGAGGTGGGGGCAGAGGACCGGACCTATTCGCTGGACGTGCTGCCGCAGGAGTACAGCTGCTTCGGCACGGGGGATTTCCGCATCACAGGACTGCGGGTGAAGGAGCCGGCGGGGAATCAGACGGCGGCGCTGCATTATGAGAGCTGCCGCGTGACGGATGGCCTCTACCGCATCGAGGGGCTGCCTGCCGCTTACGAGGAGGAGCCGCAGTCGAAGAGCCTTTGCATCCGCATGAAGGATGCCTGCAGCGGCCTTGTCGCGGAGCTCTGGTACGGCGTCATGGAGGAGCAGGACGTCATCGTACGTTCGACCAGGCTGGTCAACGAGGGAAATGCTGCCCTGCAGATCGAAAAGGCGGCGTCTTTGTGTCTTGATTTTCCCTACGGCGAGTTTGACTGGATCACGCTGCACGGCCGACATGCGATGGAACGCAATGTGACAAGGCGCAGGATCCCGCACGGCATCTCCGCCGTCGGGAGCGTGCGCGGGACCAGCAGCCACCAGTACCATCCGTTCTCCATCCTCTGTGAGCCCTCCGCCACCGAGACGGCGGGGAAATGCTATGGCTTCTCCTTCCTCTACAGCGGAGATTTTCTCATGGAGGTGGAGAAGGATCAGGTGAACCAGACGAGATTCCTGTGCGGGATTCACCCGGACGAATTCTCCTGGAGCCTTGGGGCTGGCGAGGAACTGGCGCTGCCGCA
Organism: Clostridium sp. CAG:302; assembly: GCA_963657295.1. Lineage (GTDB taxonomy): Bacteria > Bacillota > Clostridia > Lachnospirales > Lachnospiraceae > CAG-791. Next base: position 15,492 of record CAVKMX010000030.1, on the reverse strand, counting down.
GGTGATGATGAGCTACAGCGCGGAGGGCCTTGGACAGCTCAGCCGCAATTACCATCGGACAGTCCGGGAGAATGTCTGCCGCGGCCCCTGGAAGCGCAGGAGGAGACCGGTCCTCATCAACAACTGGGAGGCCACCTATTTTGATTTCACGGGAGAGAAGCTGGCAGCCATCGCGAGGGAGGCCCATGACCTGGGAATCGACCTCTTCGTCATGGATGACGGGTGGTTCGGCAGACGGGACAGCGACAACTGTGCACTGGGCGACTGGTATCCCAATGAGGAGAAGCTCGGCTGCACGCTGAAGAGCCTGGCGGAGCGGATCACGGCGGAGGGCATGCTCTTCGGCATCTGGTTCGAACCGGAGGCGGTCTCGGTGGACAGTGATCTTTATCGGGAGCACCCGGACTGGGCCATTGCGGCGCCGGGGCGGCAGCCGTGCCTCAGCCGTAACCAGCTGGTGCTGGATTTCTCGCGCAGGGAGGTCTGCGATTACATTCTGGAGCGGATGTGCGATGTCCTGCGCAGTGCCCCCATCGGATATGTGAAGTGGGACATGAACCGCAGCATCAGCGATAAATACAGCCCGGCGCTGGATGCACAGCACCAGGGAGAATTCTCCCATCGGTACATTCTCGGCCTTTACCATGTGCTGGAGGAGCTGCACCGGCGCTTCCCGGAGGTTCTCATCGAGGGCTGCAGCGGCGGCGGCGGACGCTTCGATGCCGGCATGCTGTACTATACGCCGCAGATCTGGACCAGCGACAACACCGATGCGCTGAACCGCGTGTCCATTCAATACGGAACGTCTCTTGGTTATCCGATCTCCTCGATGGGAGCGCATGTGAGCGCGGTTCCCAACCATCAGACCGGACGGGTGACGCCGCTCCATACCAGAGGGTGTGTTGCCATGGCGGGGACCTTCGGCTACGAGCTGGACATTACGAGGATGACCCCGGAGGAGAAGGAGGAGGTGAAGGAGCAGATCCGCACCTTCCGGGCATTTTATGAGCTGCTGCAGTACGGGGAATACTATCGCCTGTCCGGACCGGAGGAGCCCTGCACGGCCTGGGAGATGGTGTCTCCGGATCAGGAGGAAGCCCTGCTGACGGCGGTGTACCACGGCGTAGAGGGAAACCAGTGCCCCTATCATGTGAACGTGCCGGGACTGCGGGGAGACGTCCTCTATCAGATCGAGAGAGTCGGCGCGGCAGCGGAAATGCCGGAATCGGAGAAGGTGCTCCTTCCCGGCGATGCCCTGGCAGGCGCAGGTCTCCTGCTGCCGATTGCGCATACGGACAACGAGGCGGTGCAGCTCCATATCAAGGCGGTATAAGGGGATGCAGCGTCACAGGAAATGCGGTCATCAGCGTAAGGGAACGCGGATTTTATGCAGGCGCTGAGGTGGAGACAGCACCGTGAGAAGGTGCTCAGCAGATACGGCAAGTCGACCGCCTGCAGGCGAGGAATAAGCTGCAGACGGTCGATTCAAATTTGTATCAGAGAATTCGGACTGCCCTTCAAGGGGCAGTCCTTGGCGTTGTTATATAGGAGCCAACCATCCTTCCGCTGGAGTTACCAGCATTTCTTGCACGCTTCGTATCCGCTTGCCTTCGCCTTTGACATCGTGGTCTGCCGTGCCTTCGACGGATTCATCCGTCCGCAGTTGTTGCGGCTGTGATACTTGTTCCCTGTGGCAGAAAGCCAGACGGTAACCTCATTGTTGACCGTTCCGGAGGAGGCTGCGGCCCTGGAAGCACCGGCTGCAGCAGAGCCGGCGGAACTCTTCTTCGTGCTCTGAGGAGAGGCGCTGAGATATTTTGCGGAAACATAGGCGGTGGAACCGTTATAAGTGATCTCAGCCCATCCGTCGGAAATTGAATTCACGCTGACAGCCTCTCCGGCGGCAAGAGAGCCGACGATGGAGGCGGAGGTGCCGGCACTTTCGCGGACATTCAATCCGGAGGTCGCATAGTATACCTTCGCGGAGGCGGCCTCTACTGAAATTATAATGCCGGGGGCGAATCCGATCCGCGCGCTGAGTACCGCAGACGCGTCGCTGTAAGAGATTCCTGCGGCAAGAAGTGCGGCGAGAATCAGACCTGTCAATGAATGCAGCCGGTTTCCTTTCTTCATACCCCCCTCCATAACATATCTGTGCATCAAGTGCGAATCAGAACCCTACATTTCAATATTATCACTCAAACGGCTCTGGTAGTGAAATTATAATGACGATTCATTTTATTTAGCCGTTTATTTACAAACAATTGTCCTGCCACGACCGGGATCAAAGGGTGAGGGGCCGCCGGAGGATTCCGACCCCGTTTCCGACGGGCCTCCCGAGGAGAATGTGACGCTTCATATTTCGCTGAAGGGAGGTTTCCTCCGGAAGAGCCGCCGGATCCACCGTGCTCCTCTGGCCGCCTGCAATCTTATAAACCCACTCCAGGTAATCCTCCGAGTCGGAGATCAGCCCGGTGAGGGAAAAGAGCTTCTGAAATTTCAGAATTCTGGAATCCGCAGGCAGGAGTTCCTCCAGGACAGGAGAGAGCAGCCAGGACTCGCAGGCAAAGGGCCAGCCTGCGGTGTGAGGAAAGGCCGCTTCGAAAAATGCCGAAGCCTGCAGCAGAGATGCGCTTACCTTATCGCACGAAATGTCAGCATCGCTGGGGATGTGGATGCGGATCTCTTTCTGAGCATCCGCATATTCATATTCCAGCTCTCCGATGCGCAGAAGCCGGGCATGAATCTGCCGGGTGACCCACCACCATCGATCAAAGCCGTAGCTTCCGTAGGAAACATGGTACTCACCGACAAAGCGGGAGAAGCATTTCATGGTCGGAATAAGGTAGACAGGATCCATCCTGCACCAGGAACTGCCGCGACAGCTTTCCATGCCGGCCAGCAATTCAATCAGCAGAATGCGGAAGCCGTTCGGATCTTCGGAAAGGGTGCTCCGGATGCTCCGGATGGCTGCGGCGGAGGTCTCCCATTCCAGCAGTCTGCGGTAATCATCCGAACGAAGGACAGCCTGCACGTCCGGATCACCGGTCAGATCCGAGAGACAGGGCACCACCTCCGAGGGCATATCAATATCCCACAGGAATGACAGCAGCTCACCCTTCACACTCGTTCTCCTCTTTCACAGGAAGGCCGTCCTTGATCACGGCTCGAATCTGCAGTGTTGTCTTATCCAGCAGCACGGCATTCCCCCGCTTCCCGGGCTCAATGGAGCCATACAGCGGATCTGCATGGATCCGGCGGGCGGGCTGGATCGTAGCACAGGCGACCGCCTCTTCCAGAGGAATTCTCATTTCCAGAACAGCGGTCCGCAGGCAGTCCATCAGGTTGGATACGGAGCCTGCAATGTTTCCGTCCTCCTTCAGGCGGCAGTACGGACCGGACTTGATCGTCAGCTCTCCGCCGAGATTGTACTCCCCATCCGGCATACCGGTGCTGCGCAGGCTGTCGCTGATCAGAATGATGTGCTCATAGCCCATGAGGAGAAAGGCGGCACGCACGGCGGACGGGTGAACGTGGATGCCGTCGCAGATCAGCTCACAGGTGATGCCGCTGTCCGGATTGCACCGGATCTGATCCATGGCCGCGCCGATCGGACCCGGATCGCGATGCCGGAAATCACGCATGGCATTGTACAGATGGACCAGATGGCCGGCACCGGCCCGGAAGGCCCTCCGTGCCGTGTCGTAATCGCAATCCGTATGGGCCAGGGACACCGTGACATCGTCCCGAACAGAACGGATATAGTGTTCAAAGTCGGGATTGATTTCCGGAGCCAGCCCGATGATCTTCAGCAGGCCCCGGGAGGCATCCAGGAATTCTTCGGTCATCTGCACATCGCAGGGAAGAATATAATCGGGGTTCTGCGCTCCCTTTCTGTCATAACTGATGAAAGGCCCCTCCATGTTGAACCCTATGAGATCTGCACGGGAGCACGGGTGTCTGGTTGCTGCGGCATAGTCTGCGCCAAGGGCCAGAACGTTTGTCAGGACGGAGGGCGGGAGTGTGAGCGTCGCGGGGCAGATGGCGGTGATTCCGTGCTGCGCCTCATAGGCGGCAATCCGCCGGAAGCTCTCGGAATCGGCGTCACATACATCGAAGCCGAGGGCGCCGTGAAAATGGATGTCGATCAGTCCGGGAATGACGTAGCAGCCGGAGGCATCCACAATAAGATCGTCGCGAAGGGGATATTCCGGATCAGACGTAAAGAAGCCGTTGGCAATGCGGAGATCCGCCTGACGGAATTTTAAATCTTCACAGAAAACGGTGCCGTTCTGAATGATCATGGAAGAGTCTCCTTTGACATTCCGTGCTGCCCGCGCGGGCACTGCAACTCATGAAAACAGCCGAGTGCCTGCAGCTGCCGCACGGACGCATACACGTGTGCAGGGTTCAGCATTACCGCTCAAATTCGGAAAGAGCTTCGCGATCTCCGATGACAACGAGATCGGCATGGAGCTGCAAAATCGAAGCGGGGACAAGCGGAGTAATCGGTCCGGTAAGTGCTTTTTTCAGGATGTCGGCCTTTTCTCTTCCGGAAGCCAGCAGCAGAACCTTTCGCGCCTGGAGAATCGGACGGATTCCCATCGTGTATGCCTCCTTGGGAACCGCCTCCTCGGAGGAGAAGAAACGGCGATTCGCGCGGATGGTCATCGGGTTCAAGGTGACGCAGTGCGTATCGGGCGTAAAATGATCGGAGGGCTCATTGAATCCAATGTGTCCGTCGTGTCCGATTCCGAGGATCTGCAGGTCAATCGGACCATACTGTGCAAGGAGTCTGTCGTACGCAGAACAAGCCCGTTCCGTATTCAGATCTTCACCCATCGGAACATGTGTGTTGTTCATGTTGATGTTGACATGCTCAAAGAAATGCTGGTTCATGAAGAAACGATAGCTCTGCGGATGCGCAGGAGACAGTCCCCGATATTCATCCAGATTCATGGATACCGCTTCCGAAAAATCCACACAGCCGGCCTGATACAATTCAGAAAGCCGCGCATACATTCCAATCGGTGTAGAACCCGTTGCCAGGCCCAGAACGCATTTCTTCCTGCGCGTCACGAGCTCCCGGACCTGATCGGCGGCCAGGCGGCTGAGCTCTGTATAAGTATCGGCTTCTATAATCTGCATCTGTACTCCCTCCACACAAGCATCTGTTCGGCACCCACCTCCTTTATAGCAATGGAGGCAGAGAACGGCAAGAAACGCAGCGGAAACAGTATGTACTTTCTCATAAATCATGGCGATTACAGGAAATTTCAGAATAGAAAATCGGCCCTCCGCCTTTTGATGAAAGTAAATTCAGGATGTCAGACAGCATTCTGATCTGTGCTAGAATGGCGATTATGGCAGAGCTGGAGGTTGACATGCATCGGGTACGGGACAGCATATTATGCGAATATGAGCATATGACAGCGGTGGAGCAGAGCGTTGCAGATTTTTTCCTGAAAAATGAGGAGCTGCAGGATTTTTCCTCACGAAATATAGCAGGCCTTTTATACATTTCGGAGGCAACGCTGTCGCGCTTTGCACAGAAGTGCGGGTACAAGGGCTACCGCAACTTTATTTATGATTACAAAAGGGAACTGGAGGAGGAACTCCGGGATCGGAATATCGGTGAACTGACCAAAAGAGTCCGCAACACCTATGCAAGGCTTCTGGAAAGGGAATTCCAGCAGCTGAATGAGGAAAAAATCAGAAATGTTGCGGAAATGCTGTGCAGGCATTCCCGTGTCATTGTGTGCGGGCTGGGCAGCTCCGGATTTGTGGCACGTGAATTTTATCTGCGGTTCATGCGGCTCGGTCTGGACGTTCAGGCCCTGACCGACACACAGGTGATCTCGATGTCGGCTGCCATGTGCCAGAAGGGAATGATGGTAATAGGGCTTTCTCTCAGCGGGAAAACGCAGGTTATTCTGGATGCGATGCAGGTTGCAAAGGAAAAGGGAGCAGCGACTGCCTTTATTACGGCAGACAGAGAGACCAGGATGGCGGGGATCTGCGATGAGGTTCTGTTCGTGGCATCGGATTTAAATCTGGAAGGCGGAACCGCTATTTCGCCGCAGTTTCCGATCCTGATGCTGATGGATGTCCTGTATACGTACTATCTGAAGAATGACACGAAGGAGAAGAGAAAAAGATGGCAGGACACGATGGCGGCCCTGGGACGCAATATCGAGCAGGAGAGCATCCGGTAAACGAGGCAATTTGGCCGTTGGGGGAGAACCACATGGAAGAGAGAAGGAAGACCTATCTTGGAATTGATATCGGCGGGACCGAAGTGAAGATGGGGATTATGACAGCAGAGGGAGAAATTCTGGAGGACAGAAGTGCATCGGTGAGCTTCGACGGATACCGGACCCCCATCATCAAAACGGTCAGGGGGGAGGCTGCTGCCTTTCTGCGCGAATTCTCAGCAGCACATCCGGATCTTCCGGGAGTGTGCGCTGCCGGCGTGTCGGCCACAGGGCAGATCGATACGGAAAACGGCATCGTGACGGGGACCGCCGGACATCTCAGAGGCTGGGTGGGAACCAGAATTAAGGAGGAGCTGGAAGAGGAATTACATTGTCCTGTCTGGGCGGCAAACGATGCCAACTGCGCCTTGCTGGGGGAGCGATGGCTCGGCGCGGCAAGGGGCGAAGAGAACGTGATCCTGCTGACCATCGGCACCGGTGTGGGCGGAGGGATCCTTACAGACGGTCACCTTCTGAACGGAGCACGGGGAATTGCCGGAGAGATCGGACACATTGTGATCAAGGAGGACGGCGAACTTTGCAGCTGCGGCAATCGCGGCTGTCTGGAGAGATACGGCTCGGCAGCGGCTCTGACGCGGATGGTACAGAAGGGAATCGAGGAGGGCGCCATCCGCGGCTTTGCAGGAGAAGTCAACGGGAGAAACGTCTTTGAGCATCTGCAGAACGGGCGCGGGGGAGAGGAGCTGGGGCACACGGTCCGTCAATGGATCCGCTATATTGCAGATGGGATTGTCAGTCTCGTTCACATATTTAATCCCAGTGTGATCTTAATCGGAGGAGGAGTGAGCGCACAGGAGGAATGGTTCATCCGGCCCCTGCGGGAAGAGGTCTTCTCACGAGTGCTGCCCTCCTACCGGGAGAATCTCCTGCTGCAGGCTGCGGTATTGGGCAACCGTGCAGGCTTTGTCGGTGCGGTGTATTTGTGCAGAGAGAAAGAACAGTGAGAGGGAATCCCTGCTGACTGCGTGAAAATACTTTCACAAATGTCTGCAGCGAACCGTTATCAGAAAACTGGCATAATTTCGGACGAATATACAAGACAGAAGGAAAAAGGTATGTCACGGGGAAGGGGCGGCACCTTTTCGGAAGAAAAGCGTATCCTGAACGATTTGAGCGAAGAGCTTCGGAATGCAGAGAGCCATGGTGCATTCGGGAAGCTCTTTTTTATTGCAGCCGGAAAGCTGGTTGTACTTTCAGAATGCGCCGGATTGCTTGCGGTCGTTTTACACAATTAGTACAATACGCCCATAAAAATCCATCTGACAGCGCACAAATTGTCCATTTTGAACGTGGCGCCGTGCCTGGAAGCAGTCGAGGTAAATTGTTACGGGAGGTTCAGAGAATGAAAAGAAGAAAAGCAATGAGCATCTGTTTGGCGGCGGCCATGGCGGGCAGCATGCTTGCCGGCTGCGGGGGAACAGGAACGGCAGACACCACGGAGAATGCCGCCTCTTCCGCAGAGCAGTCTGAGACGGAATCGGTGGGAGAGACCGCAGAAGCTGCTGCGGCAGGAGCAACCGGCGATCGGGAGACCGTCAATTTCTGGTACCTGTGGGGCGGAGACGAAGCGGCCTATCTGGAGCAGATCATTGAGGCGTACAATCAGAGTCAGGATCAGTACGAGGTTGTGGGGCTGAGCACACCGGATCAGCAGAAGGTGATCACCGGGATATCAGGAGGTGACGGCCCGGACATTACAGATGATTTCGGATCAAATGTTCCCAAATATGCGGAACAGAACATCGCAATGGCCCTGGACGATTACATCGCCCGCGACGGCCTCGATGTGAATGACATTTTCGTGGACGGCACCATGGACCAGCAGATGTATGACGGCAAGGTCTACGCGTTCCCGATCAGCTCCAACGTGTATGCACTGTATTACAACGCAGATCTTCTGAAGGCAGCAGGATACGACGAACCGCCCAAAACAATGGAAGAGCTGCAGGAGATGGCAATAAAGCTCACGACGGTTGAGAACGGAACGATCACACAGATCGGAGCACCGCTGATTCCCAGCTATTACTGGTGGCCGAATATGACCTACGCAAACGGCGATACCTTCGGCACGGCGGAGGCCCTGACGGTTGACAATGAAGGATTCAAGAAGGCACTGAATTGGCTGGAAAGCTATATTACGGAATTCGGTTCGGACGTGGTGAACAGCTACGTGACATCGGGACAGTCGAAAATCAATTCTGCGCAGGATCCTTTCCTTGCAGGGGAGCAGGCCCTCCGAATTGACGGAACCTGGTTTTATAAAATGGCGGAGGATGCAGGAATCAATTTCGGACTCACGATGATTCCGGCCTATGAAGCACAGGGAGAGAAGACATACAGCTCGCTGGAAACCTCCAACTTCTACATTCCTTCCACCGCCAAGAATCCGGACGGAGCCTGGGACTTCCTGAAATATATCACGATCGGCGACGGAGCGAAGATGTTCATCACATTAAAGGGCGATCTGCCGGCGGTGAAGTCTCTTCTCGAGGATCCGGAGGTTGCAGCCGGCTCCGATGCATATGACGTCTATCTGAAGGTTCTCGCTGATTCCACGCTGGTTGTCATGCCGACCGTGCTGGATTCTACTACGTTCACAACGGCAATCAACACCGCAGTGGACACTGTCATGCTCGGCGGCAGCGCCGAAGAGGCTGTAAAGGAAGCGCAGGAGACGGTCGAGGATGTTCAGTGATTCGATATTGACGAGATAATGTGAGCTCCATCGAACACCCGTCTGATTCCTGCCGTCTGCTCTGAGCAGGGGCAGACGGGTGTTTGGTGATCTTTCACAGGCGGAAGGTATCCTGTATTTCGGAACGGAGAGTGACGAGTGATGCATAAGAACTTAAATCGGAGGAGCAGGAGAGAGAATCGTGACGGCTTCTTGTTCGCTTTGCCGTGGCTGATCGGCTTCCTGCTGTTCAGCCTGTATCCAATCGTGATGTCGGCGTATTACAGCTTCACGGATTTCAGCGCGATTAAGGATCCGGTGTGGGTAGGCATCAGGAATTATCAGAGTCTGTTCAGCGATAAGCTGTTCTGGAAAAGCCTGAAGAATACCCTGTTCTACGTGGTGATGTCTGTGCCGGTAACCATCATTATGTCGCTGTTCCTGGCAACGCTTCTGAAAATTGTGAGAATGGGAAAAGCCTTCTTTCGATCCGTCTTTTTCCTTCCGTCGATTTTTCCGGTGGTGGCATCTACGATGATCTGGCTCCTGATTCTGGATCCCATAAGCGGTTATCTGAATCGGCTCCTGAATCTTTTCGGAGTACCTTCCGTAAACTGGCTCGGCAGTCCGGCCTGGACGAAGCCGGCCCTGGCGATCATGACCTGCTGGGGAGTCGGTTCAACCGTCGTCATCCTGCTGGCGGCCATGGGAGATGTGTCGGCAGAGCTTTATGAAGCTGCTGCCATCGATGGTGCCGGTACGTGGAAGCAATTCTGGAACATTACGATTCCGGGAATTGCGCATGTTCTGGAATATCAGATTGTACTGGCTGTGATCAACGGATTTCAGTACTTTACCCAGGTCTACATTCTCTGCAGTGCCCAATCAGGAAATCTTAGTGCCGGGGTAAGCGCCGGGAAGCAGAACAGCCTCCTGATGTATCCGCTGTATCTGTTCCGGAATGCATTTGTGAATCTGAAAATGGGAACGGCATCTGCCATGGCCTGGATCCTTTTCGTTATTGTTCTGCTCCTGACCTTGCTGCTGACGCGTGTGTCAGAACGCTATGTTGACGTGCAATAGAGGAAGCTTGTGCTGCAAAACAAATGCTGCAGAGGACTGCAGCGGGAAAGGAAGAGATGGAAGAGAAGAAGGTGAAGGGCAAATTCGGAAACCTGATTCCGCTGATCCTCATTGTCCTGATGGCGTTGATTTATGTATTCCCGATTCTGATCATGCTCTCGTCATCGTTTCGATCCAATGAGCAGATTTTCGATACCTCCCTGGGAATCTGGCCGGAGCACTTTTCCCTGGAGAATTTCAGGAGTGTCTTCGAGGTCATGCCCTACTGGAGGTATCTTCTGAATACGACGTGGATTACGGGCATGAATGTTCTGGGGACGCTCTTCTGTACCCCGATGATCGCGTATTCGCTTGCCAAAATCCGATGGAGATTCCGGAATCTGTATTTCAGCATCATCATGGCCAGTCTGATGATCCCGTACACGGTAACCATGCTGCCGCTGTATAAATTCTGGTCCAAAATGGGGGCGGTGGGAACCTTCTGGCCGCTGATCCTGCCGGCGTTTTTCGGATATCCGTTCTATATCGTGATCCTGCGTCAGTTCATGCTGACCATTCCGGACGAGCTGCTGGAGGCGGCGGAGATTGACGGAGCCAACAGGTGGAGAACCTATCTCTCGGTGATTCTGCCCTTGTCAAGACCGGGACTGGCGACCATCACCATCTTCACGTTCATGAGTACCTTCTCGGATTTCCTCGGACCCCTGCTCTATGCGAACAACAGCAATCACTATACGCTGTCGTTGGGACTGTACTCCTTTATGAATGAGCACACGGTGGACTGGGCCGGAATGATGGCGGCAGCTACGATGCTGATGATTCCGATCATGATTGTGTTCCTGTTCTGTCAGAAGTACCTGATGGATGGAATTTCAACCTCAGGCTTGAAAGGCTGAATCTGGTGAAAAGGATGAACAAGACAAAGACAAAGGTGTTGTATGTTCCGCTGGATGACCGCGACTGCAACTATAATTTCCCCTATTACCTCGGAC
>CAVKMX010000030.1:0-4458 GCA_963657295.1 Clostridium sp. CAG:302 | reverse complement strand
AGATGACGGAGGACATGGAGGTGCTGCGTCCGCCGATGGAGTGGATGGGCGAATTAAAAAGGCCGGCGGACCGGGAGAAAATCTGGAACTGGCTTTTTGAAAACGTGAAAAGCTGCGCCTACGGCATCCTCTCCGTGGATACGCTCATTTATGGAAATATTGTGAATTCAAGGACGCACCATCTTTCGGAGAAGGAATGCAGGGAAGGAATCGAGAATTTCCGAAAGCTGAAAAGCCTGAATCCGGAGATACAGATCCATGCCTTCAATCTCGTGGCACGCGTGGCGGCATATGACAGCAGTCAGGAGGATCCGGACTATTGGGAGGAGTACGGCCGCGCAATATGGAAATATACCTGGCTCCTGGACAAGGACAGCCAGGGGAAAGCCAGCCGGGCCGAAAAGGAGGAGATTCCGACATGGGAGAACCGCATTCCAAAGGAATACCTGAATGACTTTCTCGTTCGGCGTCGGGTGGACCGGTACGTGAATCTGTGCAGCGTGGAGCTCACAAGGGAAGGGGTCTTTGACATCCTGACGATTCCGAAGGATGACACGGCGGAATTCGGGTATGCGGCCATGGACCAGGCCATTGTGGCAGAGAAGGTCCGGGAATACGGGCTGTATCACCGGGTATATGTGTATCCCGGAGCCGATGAGGTGGGAAGTGTACTGTTCGCACGTGTCTTCAATTTAGAGCATCATTACCAGCCGCTGGTATACGTGCGGTATTCCTCGGTGAACGGGATGCATGTCATTCCGCGCTATGAGGACCGCCCGCTGGGAGAAAGCGTGAAGTGGCAGATCACCTCCGCCGGGGGAATTCTCACCCCGACACCGCAGGATTCGGACTGCATGCTGGCCGTGAACTGCAGCGGAACAGAGCAGATAGAAAGCGAGGCGCAGGCGGAACGCACGATTTCCTTTAAGAACAATACGAACAGTGAAGAGCTGCTCCGGTACATTCGATATTACCATGATAAATACCAGAGAGCGATCGGCGTGGCAGATGTATCGACCTGCAACGGATGCGACAACGAGTTCATGGAGAATGCCTGCAATCATGGGACCTTCGATCTGATTGACGCGATCGGCGGATGGAACACGGCGGAGAACACGAACGGTGTCGTCATCGCGCAGATGATGATTGCCGCTTATTATGCCCGCTTCTACGGGAGAAAGGAGCAGAAGTTGTTCTCGGATACCTTCCTGGCCAGAGCGATCATTGCTGACTGGCTCAGTCAATCAAACGTAGCGCTCGATTTCCTCAAGGAATATGCAGGAGATCATGGGATCAACCCGTTCCGTCTGAATGACCGCATGGAGGAAGTGACGGAGTATTATCGTACCCATCTGGAGGAACTGCTGGAAGCGAAGCTTCATCATCAGCTGAAGGGGAAAAAGATTGTGCTGCAGAGAGTCCGCTTTTCCTGGAACGGGACTTTTTATCAGGCAGCGGACTGTATCCTGGAATAAACAAAGCTGCAGGGAGCGCGACAAGGAAGAAGAATATGGACAAATATGAGCTTTTCCGGAAGATAAAGGGCGGTTTGATTGTTTCGTGCCAGGCATTACAGACGGAGCCGCTGCATGGTTCGTACATCATGTCCCGAATGGCCTATGCGGCCCAGGAGGGCGGGGCGGTGGGAATCCGCGCCAACACGCCGGAGGACATTGCGGCGATCCGGCAGACGGTGAACCTTCCGGTGATTGGTCTTTACAAGGCAGAATATCCGGACTCGGAGGTCTATATCACACCGACGATGCGGGAGATTGATGCCCTGATGGAGGTTCCTCCGGATGTGATCGCCATGGATGCGACCGACCGGGAACGGCCGGGCGGAACGGGCATAGAGAGTCTGATCGAACAGGCGAAAGAGAAATATCCTGACATGCTGTTCATGGCGGATTGCTCCTGCTATGAGGATGCCCTTCGCGCGCAGGAGCTGGGATTTGACATTGCAGGCACGACCCTGAGAGGGTATACGCCGGCCACAAAGGGCATCGGGATCCCGGATTATGAGCTCCTGCATCAGATGACACGACAGTTGACCATTCCGGTCATTGCGGAAGGCGGTGTCTGGGAGGTGGGAGAATTAAAGAGAATCTTTACAGAGCCGGTACTCGCGGCGGTGATCGGAACCGCGATCACAAGGCCGAGAGAAATCACCAGACGATTTGTAGAGGCAATCTCATGAGAACCTGCCTCCCTGCCGACAACAGCGCAGCATAACGAGAAGGGCGTTCCTCCGTTGACAGGAGGAGCGCCCTGTTTTCAAAGGAGAACATCAATGAAGCTAAGGACAACGGAGGAGCAATATGAATCGCTGCTGACGGAGCTGCAGCCCGTTCTGGAAAGACTCCCTGCGGCACCTGCGTATGTGCTGCAGGCGGAGAAACGGGCCGTACCCGGGTATCGGTTTCAGAAAAAGGGGCAGGATGTACACATATCGTACGGAACCCGTCCGGACCTTTGCAGAGGCATTCTGGCGGCGGGGAGCAGCCAGGATAACGAAGGGGAAGAGGTAAGATGCTTTCAGGATTTCGGTTACATGATGGATTGCTCCAGAAACGCGGTGCCGAAGGTGCCGACCGTAAAGAAGCTGATCCGTACGCTGGCCGTGATGGGGTATCAGTTCCTGGGACTGTATCTGGAGGACACGATCCGGGTGCAGGAGGAGCCTTTGCTCGGTTACAGGAGAGGCGCCTATTCACGGGAGGAAATCAGGGAGATCGTTGCGTATGCGGAGATCTTCGGCATGGAGGTACGGCCGTATGTACAGACGCTGGCACATTTTAATCAGCTGACAAGGTATGAGCATTACCGGAGGTTTATTGACACGGATGACATTCTGCTCATAGGAGATGATCGGACCTACGAGTTTCTGGATCACTATCTGGGAACCATTGCGGAGGTCTTTACATCGCGCACCATTAACATCGGAATGGATGAAGCGCATATGGTCGGACTGGGGAAGTATCTGGATTCTCATGGCTTTGTGAATCGGACGGAGCTTCTTCAGGAGCATCTGAAGCGTGTGATGCAGCTGTGCAGGAAGTATGACCTGCACCCGCAGATGTGGAGCGATATGTTCTTCCGCCTGGCGTGCGGCGGGGAGTATTATTCCGAAGACCTGCAGGAGGACATCGACATTCCGGAGGGACTGGAGCTGATCTACTGGGATTACTATTCCCTGGACAAGGATCGGTATGCGCGGATGCTGCGCCGGCACAAAAGGATGACGGAGCACATCGGCTTTGCAGGAGGGGCATGGAAATGGACCGGCTTCACACCGCACAATCAATACAGCATTGAGATCGGAAGGGCGGCGCTGGCTGCATGCAGGGAAAACGGAATCTGCTCGGTCGTCATCACCGGATGGGGAGACAACGGCGGTGAGGCCAGCACGTTTTCAACGCTGCCGGCGCTTTTTGCCGATGCAGAGGAGGCCTATGAGAATCCATGCAGGGAGAAGGGAGATTCCGGACTGCCGAACGAGGCATTTACCTGCATTACCGGCATGGATTTCGCCTCCTATCTGCAGATCGACAACGGGAATCCGAGCGCTGCGGAGGGAAAATGTGTCAACAATGCAGGGAAATTCCTGCTGTACAATGATCCCTTGCTGGGGATGTTCGACTCGCTGGCGGATCAGCTGCCGGAGAATTATTACGAGCAGGCTGCCGCAGGCTTGTCGGAGCTACTGCAGCATTGCGGCAGTGAGGAATATGCCTATCTTTTCCGAACACAGGAGAGCCTGTGCAGGCTGCTGCAGCAGAAGGCGGCGCTGGGGGCAGAGATTCATAAGGCGTATGCAGGAAAGGACAGGAGCCGGATCGGGGAAATTGCCTGTGAAATCATTCCGGACATTCTGGTGCAGCTGGATCGGTTCTATCAGGATTTTCAGACACAGTGGCGGTGGGAAAACAAGGAGTATGGCTTTGAAGTACAGAGCATACGGCTGGGGGGCCTGCGGCAGCGCCTGCTGGATACCGGGAAGAGGCTGCAGGACTTTGCGGACGGCCGCGTGAACACGCTGGAGGAGCTGGAGGAAGCCGCTCTGCCTTTTTCGTACGTCGAAAATGCCGGGCTGGAATCGCTCGATTACAATCTCTGGAGCAATATCGCCAGCCCGGCGGTCGTGGGGTGATGCTGGATACCCCATCGTTCGGGAGCTGACACGGGGGCTGCTGTGTTCCTGGCCTCGAAGGCGTCGGATTTTGTCAACGGTCTGATCCTGTACAGAAAATCTGCGCAAAACTTGTGCGGTGCAGAACAGAAGGCCCTGCTGCCCGGGAATCTCCCGGCAGCGGGGCCTTTTTATGTTGGGAGAAAGCCATCTGCATCTGCTCGCGTGCGTTCTCTTTTCAGGTTCCAAATCTGCAGTAAACCGCAAAAATCTTTGTGAACTTCCTAGAAGATGTCCCCTAAAGAATATACAGGCACAGAAAACCCTTG